>CAZGJX010000031.1:0-38067 GCA_964525635.1 uncultured archaeon | reverse complement strand
CATTTGCATTTCGAGATGATTACATGTCATTCTCGAGGCCGTCCGTTGTTGGCCCCCAAGCTGGATGTCCAATAATGTCCAGATTTTTTGCAACGGTGGATTATTTTCATGAGAATAATAAAATACGGGATATTCTCCATCGTTCAAACCTTTACTTACATCAAAAAGTACTTGATCACCGTCAGCCTCCATAAAGAATTCTGCAAAACACAACATTCCTTGACTTGGTGGAGGCCATTTTCCACCTTTAATTTTTATTAATTTTAATTGTCTTGAGGTTAATTGCTCTTTTTGGGGAAAATTATGAAAAAAAGGATGTATTTCACTAATTTGAACACTCCCACCAAGTAGCCAAAATCCCCTTATGCATCTAAGAAATTCTTTATAAGAATCTGGCAATTTTATATTTAAATCTGATTCCAAATCTTTAATTTGAGTTTCATTTAATGGATTTAATATATTTTCAATATCTTATCGATTTTTTAGTTTTGAATAGAATTTAGGAAATTTCTTTTTTAAGTTTGAAAAGAACATTGGAAAACTATTTTTTAATTCTTTATTCATTATAAAACTCGAAAATTTGAGATACTGAATTAATTAAATTTAATATAAGTTTTTTTGTTTAATAATGTTTTAATTCTAAACAATTAAACAAATTCAGTTATTTCACGATGATGACCTTTATTTACAATATATGATGATCTAAAAGACCTTTTTTAAATATCAATTTTGGTATAAGAATTGCATTCCCCTATTATTGTTATATTTTTTTTAATAATTCATTCCAAGATAATAAAATAAGATTTTTAGTTTCAGGAATTTCCATGAGCTTTTTTTTTAATTCTATATCTTCACTTAATAAAATTCCATTTAGAGAAACTGCAGTACCTGCAATCCAACCATCCATAAAATCAGGATGCCCGGAGTGCCTTATAATTGAAGCAATCATACTTGCTTTAGGATTTAACTCACAATTAAATATTTTTATAGGAAGGTTAAGTACTGTAGGAAGAATTTTCTGATATCTATCCAGAATTTTATAGTCATTATATTTCTTATATTCATTAAGTAATTTGTAAATTGTTTCTACTAAACATATTGAAGGTAAATAAATATCATATCCTTTTATTTTATTATTCCATAATAATTTAAGTTTTGATTCTAAATCTTTAAAGATATCAATTCTAATTCCAAATATTGGCAGAATAAAAGTAGTATCAATAACAAGTGATTTAGAGTTCGTCATTAGTAATGTTCTCCTGTAATAATCCTTCTTTTTCAATATCTTCTTCTATACTTTCTACTGTTCCAGAACATATAGTTGGCATTGATAATGCTTCTTCTATAGTATATATTTTTCTTACAATTAATTCTCCTTCAAAAGCTTCAATCATAACTTCATCACCCGGAGCTATTCCTGCAAAGTCTCTTAAAGGTTTCTTAGGTAAGATTTCTCCTTTTTTTCCTACAATTGATTTATCTTGAATTGTCATAATAATAATATATATTTCCGAATATTTATGCTTTTTCAGAAAAGATTATCTTTTTCTCAATTCTTATATATTTTAAAAAAATCTTTTTTTAGAGCATAATTAGCTATAATTTAGCCTTGAAAATATAGAAAACATGACTTTGAGATTGAATTTAGAAATAGCAAAAATAGATTTTATAAAATTTTTAAGTATTTTGAAATATGATGTTGAGTATTTGTATAATTAGGCTAACTGTTTCACGCTATATTTTCAATTATTTTGAATGCATTCTTTTAAAATAATCATATAGATTAGATGATTTTTAAATAGATTAGACAACATTCTATAATTTGATTGTTTTTCTTCATAAAATTCCATTGATATAAATTATAAAATTCTTCTGTCTTGAAATTATGAATCAAATAACTCCCTTTTATGAATAAAAATGGAAATTATTATGATTAAATGATATTATTTTTATAAAATAAATAATTGCAACATATCACATATCTCTTTTTATAGTATAAAGAGAGTAATTTAAATATATTAAGAAAATTTACAAAGATTTTTCGATTTCTTTTCTTAAAATTTCTGTATATTTTTTATTTTTATAGATATATAAGCTTTCCAGATTATTGATGGAAAAATAGCTAAATGGTATTAAAATCTTGGAGAAATCTATTTTATCATGATTTTTTAATTGAACTGAATTTTGCTTCCTATTAAACATTGATCTATTTGATATGGAACTCATTGAACGATGTCTCTCTCTATTATTAACTTATGTCTTAAATAATATAAGTTGGACTCGTAATATAAATAGATCTGGACAAAAAGTGAAATTTTAATTTAGAATATAGAATATTGGAATATAATATACCAAATCATTTATTTATTAATTATAAAGTTATAATCTTATTCGAAAATAATTAACTTATTTCTTTCTATATTCTGAAACTGGTTAATAAAAATACCAAAAATATGGATTTGATTAAAATAATTAAGAACTTACTGTTATACCCTTTTCACGTTCTATTTCCATTAAAAAACCCTTTTATTCCATGAAAAAATTTATTTATCAAAAATAATATTATCAAAAAAACATGATTTAGTTAATATTCTATTAAAATTATCTAAATTCACAATAATTATTTTCTTAGCTCGTGATTCTAAGAGTTATAAAAGTTTTTTTATTAAATTATGATAATTATTATTTATTTTTTTTTGGATTTTCTTTATATTCAATTGGTTGATTTTAGATAATATACTAGAAACAACAATTCCTCCTGCACCTACTCCTTCTTTTACAGCTCCTTGTTCATATGCTTTTAATCCATCATAATTCATTCCTGAAAAATTAAGATTGGCTCCAAGGATTGGTATTTTTGGATTGATTTGGTCAATGATACCCTTGATATCCGATTCTTTATCTGAAAGTATCCATCTGGTTGTGCCAATTGCAATATTTTTTAAAATTTCTGAGTTTATTGATTTTATTAGAGCTAATATAGCTGTCATTTGTGTTCCCCCTGCCAATAGAACCGGTTTTTCTTTTGCTACGCCAATGATTAATCCTAAAAGAGCAGGTTGCATTGGATCTCCAAAGAACTCAATTGCCTTAAATGGTTTATTTTTTAAGTCTCCTTTAATTAGATTTTTTTTTTTAAAACCTTCATTGATTATTTTTTTTTTTAATTTAATTGGATTTATTTTTAAACTACTACTTATTTTATTCATTGCATTATATCCCATAGCAGTTAAAACTCCTAAAGCAGTGGTAGTTCCTCCTGCTATACTTTCTCCAACTACTATATAATCAGTTAGTTTAGATATTGAATTCCCAAATATCCTTGCATTTTCAAAAATCTCTATTGGATTATCAACAGCATTACCATTTGAAATATTATTTCCCCCTTTTCCTCCAAATTTAATATAGGGCGCATTTGGATATACATTTATACCACCTATTCCAATTAAAAAAGGAATATCCGAAAGATCTAAAACTGCTTTTGTTATTATTGCGGGTGTAGGAATACCATTTGGAGTAAGAGGAATTCCTTCAATACATCTACATTCATTGTATAATATATATTCCATATCAGCTGCTGGCGTGTAATCAGTAATTTCTGAATTTGCACCCGCAGCTGAAATACCGGGGATTTTTGCCGTTTCAGTATTTCCAAGAATACAAATAAAAAGAGGTATTTTATCCCTGATCTTTAAAATAAAATCTTCTATTTTATCTTTGTAACCTATTTTGATAATATCTTGCATGATTATTCAATTTTCTATTTTCTAATTTTTAATCAATTTAATGAGAAATAGGAAAGATAGCCTATGAATATACATAATAATCTCTATTTAAAATATCTTATTAGCGATCTAAATAAATTCTATTTTTTCATAATATTATTATCCACACAATAAGATAGGGCTAGATCTTGGGTAACCTTTATATTAAAAAAAGAATTATATACATTATCAGAATAGGAAATCTGACCTATTCTCTATATTTTAAAATAACATAATTAAAATAAAAAATGACAGAAGGAAGAAATAAAATAACAATTTTAGTAATATTAACAATAATTATATCAGGAAGCACTTTTGGAATGGGTATATTAATAATGAATATAATTTCTGAAGAAAAAACAATATCAAATTCACATTTATTCATTGATACTATGAATAGACAAGTTTATGTTCCAGATGATCCTCAAAGAATTATATCCATGTCACCTTCCATAACTGAGGCTATCTATGCATTAGGAGTTGAGGAAAAATTAGTTGGGTGTACAGATTACTGTAATTATCCAGTTGAAGTTGCAGAAATTGCTAGTATTGGTGGATTTTCAACTCCAAACCTTGAAATTATTGCGAGTTTAAATCCTGACCTTATAATTACAGCATCTTGGAACGCAGAAATAGTATCATTACTTGAAAGTCAAGGATATGCTATAGTGATAATTTTAGCGAAAACCTTAAATGAAATTATAGAGAATATGGGTATAATTGCAAATTTGGCAAATGCTCATCAAAATGGTATGTATTTAATGGGAAATATGACTTTTGAAATGGAAGGTTTGACGAATAAAACAGCTACACTTAATTATACTCAGATTATTGATTGTTATTTTGAGATTTGGGAGACACCAATGGTTGTTGGGTCAAAATCATTTATAAATGATATGATTTCTAAAGCTGGAGCTATAAATATTTTTGGGAATTTAAATTTGGAATATCCTACAATAAGTCATGAAGCTGTGATAAGTAGTGACCCTGATGTAATTTTTATCACAGAACATAGTGCTCCTTGGTATTCTCAAAATATTTGTGATAGAACGGGATATAATGTAGTAAATGCTTGTATAAATAGTCGTGTATATCAATGTTTTGATGATATTTATTTAAGACCAGGTCCAAGAATAACAAATGCATTGGATAATATGACTCGCTATTTATATCCTACATTATTTACATGAAAAATTTTAACCAAATGGATATGAGAAACTTAATGAAAAATATAGAATCAAAGAAATCTCTATATTTTTTATTTATTTTTCTATTTGTTCCCTTACTATTATTCAGTATTATTTTTGCAACATGTATAGGTAGTGTTTATATCAATTTTGAAAAAATATGGGGAATTTTATTAGAAAATATTGGATTTAATGTTGAAAAAATTTGGAGTGATGGAGAAGAGAATATTATAATATATTTACGCTTACCAAGAGTATTATTAGCTGTTGTTGTTGGAGCTACTTTAGCAATTTCCGGAGTTATAGCACAAGGACTTTTTCGGAATCCAATTGTAGATCCATATATTATTGGCATATCCTCATCAGCAAGTTTTGGAACAGCGTTATGTATAGTATTGGGATTATCAGGACTTTTAAGTATTTTTACTTTACCAATTGTATCCTTTCTTTTTTCATGCTTAGCTATAATTATCATATACAATTTATCAAAAACAAGATATCACTTATCAATGTCAGTATTACTCTTATCTGGAATTGCAATATCTTTTTTCTTTTCAGCTTTTACAAGTTTTATCTTATATTTTACAGAAGAACATTCACATTTCATTTTAATCTATCTTATGGGCAGTTTCTGGGGTGCTAATTGGGCAGAATTTAGTATCCTTTTTTTATTATTTTTAAATGGATTTACTATATTACTTTTTTATAGTAGAGATCTTAATGCTATGGTTTTAGGAGATTCCACAGCGCAATCAATAGGAGTAAATGTTGAGAATTCAAAGAGAATTATGTTAGTTTTAATGACACTTTTATCTTCAACTACAGTAGCTTTTTGTGGAAGTATTGGATTTGTGGGTTTAATGATTCCACATCTCATGAGAATATTAATTGGAAATGATAATAAACGATTATTAATATTTTCAACATTTGGAGGATCAATATTGTTAGTGTGGGCGGATCTTATAGCAAGAACGATTGTTACTCCCTTAGAACTGCCTGTTGGAATATTAACCTCTTTATTAGGGGGCCCATTTTTTATATATCTAATTATTAAAAAAAAAAAATCAGGAGAATTCTTGTAATCTTCAATTTTTCCAAAATTAAAAAAAAAGTGATAAAAAGATAATGATATCATGTAAACATCTCAAGTTTTATTATAAAACTAAACTAATTATTGATGATATTTCTCTTAAATTTGAAAGAGGATGTTTATATGGGATAATAGGCCCAAATGGTTCGGGAAAAACTACATTATTAAAACTTATGATTGGTATTTTAAAAAAAAATTTTGGTGATATATATGTTGACGAAATTAATCTACAAAAATTTTCCATTCGCGATGTTGCTAAACGCTTAGCATTAGTAAATCAAACAAATTATATAGAATTTGATTTTAAAGTAAGTGAAATAATAAAAATGGGGAGATATGCTTCTATTAGTCGTTTTTCAAATGAAACAAGAGAAGATAAAAAAATCGTAAATGATGTTATAGAACAATTTAAATTAACCAATTTAAAAAATAGGATATTTAATACTTTGAGTGGCGGAGAACAACAAAAGGTAATAATTGCTAGAGCTATTGCTCAAAAGGCAAGGATCCTAATGCTAGATGAACCCACTTCTCATTTAGATATAAATTATCAACTAGAATTTATGAATTTGTTTAGGAACTATGTAAATAAAGGTGTAATTGTAATAGTAGTTCTACATGATCTAAATATAGCAGCTCAATATTGTGATAAAATAATACTAATGAATCATGGTAAAATTGTAGATTTTGGTGAAACTCTAAATGTTTTAACAAAACAAAATATTCAAAAAACTTATGGAATTGATGCTGTAATTAAAAAAAATATTTTTACGAACTCTCTATATATTACTCCTTTAAAAATTAATAAATTAGTTTATAAAAATATAAAAAACCAAAAAAAACTAAAAAAGATTCATGTAATATGTGGTGGAGGTTTAGGCTCAGAAATTCTAATTAATATAAAAGATTATGAAGTATCTGTAGGAATTATTAGTATATTAGATGATGACTATACTTTAGCAAAAGAATTAGAATATACAATAATTTCAGAATCGCCATTTTCCTCAATATCAAAAAAATCAAGATTAGAATTAGAAAATAAATTATTTAATGCTGATCATATAATTTTAGCTAATATTCCTTTTGGTAATGGAAATCTGCCTAATCTCAAGATTTTAGGAAGTATAGATCGAAATATAATTATTTTTGAAAAAGATCCAATCGATAAACGAGATTATACAGGTGGTTTAGCAACTAAAATATATAAAAAATTGAAAGGAAAGGATAATGTGAGAACTGTATTTAGTATAAAAGAATTATTTAAAATTCTTCAAATAAACCAAGATTAATATGAATATAAAAAAGCTAATGAATGATAGAATTACATTTA
Organism: uncultured archaeon; assembly: GCA_964525635.1. Taxonomy (GTDB): domain Archaea; phylum Asgardarchaeota; class Lokiarchaeia; order Sigyniarchaeales; family SOKP01; genus JAFGOA01. The sequence goes on along the minus strand of CAZGJX010000031.1, from coordinate 30,696 downwards.
CTCATAAACACCATGGGGGTGAAATTTATAATTTAAAATCTTCTAATCATATTCTTGATTTTAGCACTAATATAAATCCATTTTTTTCATTTGATCTATTTAAGCAATCATATATAGATTCAATGTGTGATATTGATAAATATCCAGATAGCTATTCAACGGAATTGCGAAAAGAATTAATAAATTATTTTTGTAACAAGATTAATATTAATAATTTAATTGTAGGTGCTGGATCGATGGATTTAATTTCTATATTTTGTGAGAGTTTTATAAGAGTGAATGATGAGATTATTATCAGCCAACCCACATTTTCAGAATATGCTTGGGTAGTAAAAAAAAATAAAGGAAAAATAATCAATGTGTATAGAAGTCCAAAAGATGAGTTTCAAATTAATAGCAATACTTTATTAGAAAAAATAACGTCAAAAACTAAAATAATATTTATATGTAATCCCAATAATCCAAATGGTTTTTTAGATAATCCCAATGAACTCTTGAATATAATTAAAAATGCATCTTATAATGGAATACTTGTTTTTTTAGATGAAGCTTTTATTGATTTTACAGGAGAATCAAATTCATTCCTTTCATATATTAATCATTTTGATAATTTATTTATATCAAGAACTTTTACGAAATTTTTTGGTCTTGCAGGTTTGAGAATTGGATATGCTGTAAGTTCTCCAGAAATAATTAAATTTTTAACTAAATTTCAGAATCTTTGGTCTGTAAATTCAATAGCTCAAAATATAGCAAAGAATGTTTTAAAATTAAAGAAATTTGTTCATAATTCAATTACTTTCTTTTCTAAAGAGATTAAATTTGTATCTTCAAAATTAAATCAAATCCCTAATTTGAAAATATATCCAACTAATTGTAATTTTATTTTAATGAATTTAAAAAAAACAGGATTAAAAGCTTCAGAATTAAAAAGATATTTGTTAGAAGAGGGAATATTAATCAGGGATTGCTCAAATTTTCTAGGTTTAGATGAATATTATGCAAGAATAAATATCAAAACAAGAGATCTAAATATCAAACTATTAAATTCTATACAAAAAATAATTACATGAAATAGTTTTCAAAAATGAACGATAAAGCAAAACATTTACTTAATAGTATTATCAAAAAGAAACAAATTATAGGTAAAAATACCAATTGTGATTATTTTCCTTGTCATGATGAGCTTGAAGATTGTACATTCTGCTATTGTCCATTTTATCCTTGCAATGAAATAGATACAGGAGGCTTTATGAAAGTAAGCTCTATCAATAAAAAAACAATATGGGCTTGTTCCTCATGTGAATTTATACACAAGAAAAAGAATACTATAAAAATTCTCGAAGCATTAGCCAATTTAAATTCTGAGATTCAATTGATTCCAAAAGAGAAATTAAAGAAAATTCGCAAGAACATTATATCTCAAAAAGGTGATTCTTTTTAAAATTAAAGCTAAAACAATAATGATACAGGGAACAACTTCACACTCAGGTAAATCTTTTTTAGTAACTGCCTTATGTAGAATTTATCGTAATATGGGTTATAAAGTCGCTCCATTTAAGTCTCAAAATATGTCTTTAAATTCATTTGTTACAAGAAATGGGTTTGAAATAGCTCGCTCCCAAGTGATTCAAGCTATAGCTGCAAAAACTTTACCTATTGTTGAATTTAATCCTATTTTATTAAAACCAATGGGTAATAAAATCTCCCAGATAATCTTAATGGGTGAACCATTCGCGGATACGGCTCCTAAGAATTATTATCATCACTTTATTCCTAAATTAATTCCTTATGTTGAAAATGCTCTTCTTAAATTATTAGAAGAATATGATATTGTTATTATTGAAGGAGCTGGTAGTCCAGCAGAAATTAATTTGAGAGATAATGATATTGCTAATATGTTTGTGGCGAAATTATATAAGACTCCCGTCTTATTAATAGCAGATATAGACAGAGGAGGTGTATTTGCATCAATTTTCGGGACAGTTAAATTATTAATCCCCGAGGAAAAAAATCTGATAAAATTTTATATAATTAATAAATTTAGAGGAGAAGCGAAATTACTCAATAATGGTTTGGAACAACTTAATAAATTAATTGGGAGAAAATGTCTTGGAATAATCCCTTATATAGATGATCTAAAGATTCCTTCAGAAGATTCATTATCTTTAGAAAATCATATTTCGAGAGGATGTATAAAAATTAAAGTGATAAGGTTGCCAAGAATTTCAAATTTTACAGATTTTGAACCATTGCATTGGGAGGAAGATATTAATTTATCTTATGTTGATGATCCAAATAAATTAATTGATGCGGATGTTATTATAATCCCTGGAACCAAAAATACAATAAAAGACCTAAAATGGATGATTGAAAAAGGCTTTTTTTCCAAGTTAAAAGAATTAGAAAGATTGAATTATATGATTTTTGGTATATGTGGAGGATACCAAATTTTAGGGAAGACAATTTATGATAAAAAAATAGAAGGAGATTTTGAAAATAAATACTATGGTTTAGGTTTTTTATCAATACATACAGAATTTCTTTCATATAATAAAATAACAAAACAAATTCAAGCTGAAATTATTAATTTTCCAATATTTAAAGGTAATGTTGTAAAGGGATATGAAATTCATATGGGAAATGTCAAATTAGAAGATACTGCCATTCCTTTTTTAAAATTACTAAGAGATAATAATAGTAAGAAAAATAAAATTATAGGTGTAATAAACAAGAAAAGAAATGTTATTGGAACCTATTTACATGGATTATGGGATAATGATTCTTTTCGCCACAGATTCATAGATTATGTCATTTCAAAATCAAATAAAAAAAGTATTAAAAGTGAAAAAACAAATCTTAATGATTTAATTGAGGAAAATATTGAAAAAATAGCGCATATAGTAGAAAAAAGTATTGATATTAGTGAAATTAATAAATTATTGGGAATTGAGTGATTCTTTTGTTTAATATATTTTATTCTAATCATTTTATATTATTTAATTCTTTAATACTCTTATTTGCATTGGGTTTAGATTTAATTATAGGAGATTTTAAATCAAAATATCATCCTGTCAATATAATTGGTTTATCTATTATATTTTTGGAAAATAAACTTAAAAAAGGTAAACCAAAGTTAGATAAAGTGATTGGAATAGTTTTAATAGTTTTAGTAATTCTTATATTTTGTGTTCCTCTTCTTTTTATTCAAATTTTGATATTTGAATTATTATTTTCTCTATTTTTCAACAATAATCTAAATCTGATTATTATAATAATATTTTCTCTCCTTATGAGTGCTATTTTCAAATGGTCATTTGCATTAAAATCATTAGGTGACGCTACAATACCAATTAAAAACGCATTAATAAATAATAATTTAGAAAAAGCAAGATATCACCTTACTTTTATTGTTAGAAGAAATTGTCATGAACTTGATAAATCGTATATTATATCTGGAGCGGTTGAATGTATAGCTGAAAGTATTACTGATGGAATTATAGGTACATTATGGTTTTATTTTATTGGATCATTTTTTGGGATAATAGTGTATAAGTTTTTTCACCAAAGATATCTATGGTTATTATTAGGTATTCCTTTCGCATACATATATAGGATTATTAACACTGCAGATAGTATTGTTGGTTATAAAGATAAAGAACACGTAAATATAGGATGGTTTTCAGCAAGAATGGATGATATTGCTAATTATATTCCAACTAGGATTATTATTATTTTTATGATCTTAGTAGGCAAAATATTAGGATATAATATAAAAAATGCATTAAGGATAATAAAAAATGATAGAAATAAAACTGAAAGTATTAACGCAGGATGGACAATCGGAACAATGGCTGGGTTGTTAAACATCCAACTTGAAAAAATTGGTAAATATAAATTAGGGAATCCAAACCGTTCATTGGAACCAGAAGATATAGCCATTGCTTATAGAATATATAAATTAACAGTACTTTTGTTTACGTTATTTTTATTACTTCTATTTATTATAATTTGGTTTGTTTTATATTAGATATAAAAAAAAGTGATAATTTAATTGCGAGAATATCTGACAAATATCAAAAACATCAAAATCTTCAATGATAAAAAAAATATAATTATTAAATCCAAATATAGATTAGAATGTTTAAGTAATGCTTCAATTAATGGGGGACGTGTAAAAATAAAAAATATTGTAAATCATCATGTTCCTCTAAATTTTAAAAGTAATAATCTTCAGAAAGAATTGAAATTTGTAAAGATTAAATATAAATTATCAAATTCAACGGTTGGATTATTCACAGCTGTAAATATAAATGATGCTGTTAATCTTAATAATAATATAGATGATATTAACTATACAATTATTATAACGGCAGGAATCGGTAATGCAAGTATTCCTTTAATTAATAACATTGAAAATAAAATAGAGAAATTTTTCAAATATAAACCTGGAACAATAAATACTATTCTATTAATAAATGGTAAACTATCCGAACATGCTTTAGTTAATTTATTTATTGTAATTACCGAAATTAAAACATATTTCTTTAATTGTTCTAACATAAAGACTAAACATGGATTATCAGCAACAGGAACATCGACGGATACGATTGTTATCGCATATACAAATAAAGGAGGATTAATTGAATGGGCTGGTCCAGCAACAAAATTTGGAGGATCTATTGGAAATGATATCTTTTTATTATTACAAAAAACTATATATAAAAGTGAGTAGATTTACGTTAATATTTTTAAAGAATATTAAAAATAGTCTCTCTTTTCTCACAAGATTTTCGATAAAAGAGAAAGCTGATCTGAATGAAGATATTGCTCCTAATATTTGGGTCTTTCCTATTATAGGAATGATGATTGGGCTCATTTTTAGTATTATCAATATGATTGTTTCATTAATTCTACCAATGTTTCTTGTTGGATTCCTTACTCTGGGATTTCTAATATATATAACTGGTGGCCATCATTGTGATGGATTATTCGATTTAGGGGATGGATTAATGGTGATGGGATCGCCCAAACATAAATTAGAGGTCATGCACGATAGTAGAATTGGAGTAGGTGGAGTTTTATTGGGATTCACTGTATTATTATTGACAGGAATTAGTATATCTTATTCAAATAATTTTATATTATTAGCATTGATATTAAGCGAAATTAGTGCAAAATTTTCTATGGTTGCTGCTTGTTCTTTAGGAAGATCTGCTGAAACTAAAACGATAGATAAATTTATAAAATTAAATACTAAAAAACATATGATTAAGTCACTTACCTTATCGATGTTTTTAATTCTTTGCTCTATTATTTTCATAAATATATTTAATATAGTATATGAAAATTTTTTTTTTTTAAAACTAATCTTTATAAAACAAAATTATATCGAAATTTGTAATATAATTCAAGTTATCATTATAATTTCTATTTTTATAATAGGATCAATTATCCCTATGATTTTTATTATAAAAATATCAAATAATAATTTTAATGGTCTTACAGGTGATTGCCTTGGAGCTTTAAATGAGATAACAAGATTGTTTGTTTTAATTTTACTTTTGTCAATTAATTCTATAGGATATATATAATCATAATAAATTCAAGGAACAATAATGCAAATACCCGTAATAATCATGGCAGGAGGTAAATCAAATCGTTTTAATTTCAATAATATTAATATAAAATATAGAGAAAAACCTTTGCTTCCTTATAAAAATAAATATATTATCGAGCATATAATTGATGGATTATTAAATTCTAATAATATTAATAGAGTAATTGTGGCTGTTTCACCACATACACCTCATACAAAAATAATATTAAAGAAAAGAAAATTACCTATTGAATTATTAAATACTCCTGGAAGAGATTACCATTTTGATATAGTATATATTATTAAATCTTTAAATTTAAATATTACAATGACAATTTCAGCAGATTTACCATTAATAAAACCATATTTAATTGATGATATAATTGAACAATATTTTATTTTAAATAAACCCGCACTTTCACTCATGTCCAGTATTGATATATTTAATAAATATAAATTAAAACCAACATGCACTTTTAAAACAAAGAGAAATGAAAAAGTGCTAGTACCATTAGGTATTAATATTATTGATGGTCGTTTGATTGATCAAAAAGATTTAGAACAAGCAATAGTCATAGTTAAAGATAAAGAATTTTTATTTAATATAAACACCATTGATGATTATTATAAACTATTAAATTTATGAATTAGGAAAGATATTTAAATTATTTTGAAATAATTAAAATAGTGAATATTTAATTGAATATATATTTAATACGACATGCTAAAGTGAAAATAGACAATAATATCTGTTATGGGCAATCTGATATAGAACTAACAGATAATTTTAAAAATGAGATTAATATTATTAAGAATAAAATTAATTTTCCATTAAATATGGTTTTTTATAGTAGTCCTTTAATAAGGTGCAGATTACTCGCGAAAGAATTAACCAAAAAGAAAATAATAATAGATAAAAGATTGTTAGAATTAAATTTTGGAGATTGGGAATTAAATGATTGGAAATCAATAAGAAAATCTGAATTGAATAAATGGTTAAATAATATCAAAAAATATACTTGTCCAAATGGTGAATCATATTTAGATTTATATAAGAGATCAAAAGATTTTTTTAATGACTTAATTAAGGAAAATCATAAAGAAGTTTCTATTATAACTCATGCTGGTGTTATAAGATCTATTTTATCATATGTTCTGAAAATTACATTAGATAATTCATTTATCATAAATATAGATTATGGAAATATATCAAAAATTATTGTAAATTCAAAGAAAAAAAGCCACCCGATTTATAACATTGAATATATCAATAAGTAAGAAATTAAAAAGAAATACTTGGTACTGTTTAGGGAATGGTAGTTCAAATTCGATTTCTGTTGGATCTAACTTTAAACAATATCAGAAATATTTCGTATTTCTCCTCAATGGGGAAAAATTAAAGTTTAAATGGGAAAATAAAAATAAAAACCTTGCTAAATATCTTTATTAGGACGTTTTAATTTTTTGAATTCCAAAGCCATTTAATTCAAAAAAATTTGCATCAGCACAAGAAATGCAAAGAAATTTTCCATCTTTTTGAATAGCTCTCGTTATCATAGTAGATTCTTGACATTTATAACAAGTGATACTTTCGTGGATCGGTGCATACTCTGGAAATTTAATATTATGAACATGTTCTATTTTAAACAAAGTCTCAACATCTAAAGCTACTATTTTAAAGGAAGTTTCTCGTGCTAAATCCATGAAAGATTCCATATCATTCTCAGTTCCTTCCCTTTTTTTAATAATTTTCTCGAAAAGGTCATTATATTGCTTATTTTCAGTAAGTTTTTCTCGTTGATTATCTTTTAATGATAAGCGAATTCCATCACCTTTTCTATTTGTAAATGTGAAAGCAGTTTTGCTTAAATCCCGAAAAATCAAGGCATTATTACCAAGAGTACAGCCCGTTATCATTTGAATTCCATCAACGGAACAATTATTAGTTTCTGCAATCACCAAGACATTTTCCATCCCTTCATTTTTCCATCCCATTTCATTTATCATGTAAGCTCCCGCCATAACTCCAAACGCTAACCCGGGACAATAATGCCCGTGTAAAACTGCTGCTTTTTTCAACAATGTTTTTAAATCCCAACTTCGAATTAATTTCATGAACTCCATGCGGGGATATTTTAGGTAGCCCTCTTCTTTCATTTTTTCTTTTTCTTGGAGATCCATTGTCAAGACAAATGGTTTAATATCAATTACGGGCGTTCCGTTGATTGCGTCAAGACCTTCTACTTTCAATTCTCGTCCCGTTCGTCCTAAGAGCTTGACGGTTGTTAGTCCGATAGAACTTGGTCTATGTTGAGATCTGGAGGCAAAAACTCCCTTGGTTTCACCGCTATAAGTAGGACCTATTAATTCTTTAGCCCGTTCAACTCTATGAAAATAAAAAAGAACTTGTAGGTATTCAATATTATCAATTTTATAAAGCCCTTCTTCATATTTTTCATGAATAACTATCGTACTTATCTTTTTTTTCATTTTAAAAGGGTCATCGGGTTCTGAAAAAATATTTCTCACGACGCCAATTTCATTTACTTCCAACATTTTTACACCTCTTCATTTTTTTATTTCTATATCCTCATATTTAATTTTTAATAATAGAATCTTCTATGGATTCTTCCGGCATTATAAAAATCCGATTTCCTCGTTGTATCATGGATACCTTAATTCCATATACTATTTCTATATTTTCTTTTGATAATATTTCCTTTCCTCCTTTAGCAAATATTTTTCCCTCATTTAAAATAATTATCTTGTCACAATATTTTAACGCGAGGTTTAAATCATGAATTGCTACAATAATTGTAATGCCCCCTCTTTTGGTTTCAAGAAGTAGATTAAGAACCTCAATTTGATGTTTAAGATCAAGATTTGCAGTGGGCTCGTCTAAAAGAAGGATCTTGGGTTTTTGAACTAAAGCACGAGCAATATATACTTTCTGGCGCTCTCCACCACTTAGCTGACTAATATCCCTTAAGGCAAACTTACCTAATTTAAGACGCTCTAAGGTCTCTGCCACGATCTTTTTATCTTCTTTACTTTCTGTCCAATTAATATGAGGTTTTCTTCCCATGAGCACCGTTTCAAATACAGTTGTCGGAAAAATATTCCCTTCTCTTTGAGGAACATATCCAATTTTCTTCGCAATTTCACGTCTATGCATTTCTTTTTGATCATTATTGTCAATAAATATTACCCCAGCTTGTGGTTTTAGGATTCTATCAAGGTTTTTTAACAATGTACTTTTTCCTGATCCGTTAGGACCGACAACGCCAAGAAATTCGCCCTTATTCACTTGAAAACTTAAGTTTTTTAAAATCGGAACACTATTATATGCAAAATTTAATCCTTGGACGTTTAATATCACCAATATCCCCTTTTTTCTTTTTTTAATAATAGATATAAAAAAAGTGGCGCTCCTAAAAAAGAAGTCAAAATACCTACGGGTAAGACGATCGGAGAAATTATTGTTCTTGCAATAATATCCGCTATTAATAAAAATAATCCTCCAAATAAACTTGATGCCGGAATTAAATAACGCTCATCAGATCCTATAATTCTGCGGACAATATGAGGAACAACGAGCCCTACAAACGCAATGATTCCGAAAAAGGCTACTACAATCGAAACTATGAGAGATGCAACGATCATGCCAGAGATCCTTATTTTATCTGTATTCACTCCCAAACTTTCTGCAGTTTCATCCCCCGTATTTAAAGCATTATAATTCCAAGCATTCCTGATAAAAAAGAGTAATGCGGGAATGATAATTATAAGAAGGAGGAAGAAATTTTCCCATGTTGATCTGCTTAAATCGCCAAACGTCCAAAATAGTATTGAAGCAATTTGAACATCACTGGCAAAATATTGTATGGCGGCGCTTAAAGCTGCGAAAAGCGAGCCAAGAATGACTCCTGTTAAGATCATCGTTTCTGGTTTAGCATTTTTAAACTTGATCAATAAAAGAATAATGAACGTGCTAAAGAGAGAAAACAAAAACGCAAAGATTGTAATTGAATAAGGGTTGTTAATCAATACCGCATCAGAAGTATCGCTATGCACGCTGCCTGCCCCAAGAACAACAATTGCAAAAGATACTCCAAAAACGGCAGCTTGAGAGATACCAAGTGTAAAGGGAGATCCGAGTGGGTTTCGAAGGATACTTTGCATGGAAACACCTGCCAATGCTAATGCAATTCCCGCTATAAATGCGGATAAAACACGCGGCATTCGTATTCGCCATATAATTAACCCGTGAATTCTTTCTCCACCACCAAAAAGGACTTTAATCGTGTCAAAAAATGAAATTTCAAAAGCTCCTAAAGTTATTCCTATTATGATGAAAAATAATATTAAAAAAAAGGTAAGAATAAGAAAATTCTCTCTCCTTTTATTAAATTTTTTATAATCTTTTATAATTTCTTCTGCATTCATTTTTCAACACACTCTTTTATATTATTATGCAGCATCAATTTCCGCATGAGTGATATTGTGAAAACCCTCATAACCAGGAACATATGCATTTGCCATATTTTCATAAACTCTTTCTCCAAGAAATTTCTCGTAAATATTATTATAAATATTTCCATTAGTATAATTTAGGTCAGAGAATTGGTCAGGAAAAAATCTTTTTCCTAAATAATATGCATCAATAAAAATAGTATCATAATTGGTAGAATACCAATTATAGCCTAAAGTCATAACAGCTCTTGGAGGTACTGTCTTAATACAATTCAAATCTCCTGCTCCCATCTCTAATGTTTTATTTTGCAAATCTACCATGCACATATTATAACCTCCAGAATCGACTATAATATAATCTAAGGTACCATCGACTCTTTCCCATTGAAAAAGTTGTTCAATATCAATGTAAGCATGTCCATAAGCAACATTTTCAGCAGAGTTCTTGCCATTAATAAAAGCTAAAGGTGCATATTGACATTCAGTTGATCTAATTCCATGAGTCCCATAATAACTGGCACCTGCAACATAACACCACTCTTTTACAGCATCAGGGATGTTTTTAGTTCTATTGTTAAGATCTTCAATCATCTCATCAATATCATTAATCAATTCTTCTGCTCTATTACCCTTACCAAGTATTTCTCCGAGTAGTCTTAACGAATTGTAAAAGTCATTGCGCCCTTCGTTTAAATCTCCATATTGAAGATTCACAACGGGAATACCTGTCAATTTTTGCAAATTGTCTGCATCTGCTATGGTAAGATAAGTTGAAAAGATTATATCTGGTTCTTGGGCTAAAATTAGCTCAGGATCTCCACCAAATTGAGGGCCTATACTAGGTAGGGCGGATAATTCAGGATAAGCAAAAGAGTAAGGTGTTGGATTATATTCTTTTTCGATATCTTCAACTCCACATACTAAATCTTTAGCATTCATGTAAATAATTAATCGTAAACATCCCGCATTTATTCCCACAATTTTATTAATATTATTTGCATTAGGTATATTTACCTTTCGTCCTAATAAATCAGTTATACTCCTTTCATATGGATTATCTCCAAAATTTATATAGTTATTATTGATTCCAATCCCTGCAATGGTTGAAATAATAATAATAACCACGATCCCGCTACCTATTAATTTTTTATTTTCCATTTTTTCATTATTTTTTATTTATTATAATCAATTTTAAAAATGAAAACCAATATTTAAAATAGTATGATAAAATTAGAAGAAAGTATGAAAGCACAATAAAGAGTCATTGAACTTAATAGAGTTAATTATTTTAGATAATAAACTATTTAAATGATTTTTATTGTTCATATATAAAATTTTATCATAATAAATAAAAAATAACGAGAATGGTTTAAATTAGGTGATGATTTATTAGCAACTGATAATTTTAAATTAATAATTAGGAGTTATGATAAATTTACGCCAAAATATTTAAGATTGAACACAGAAAAACCGATAAACACTATATTCGCATTTCAACGAAGGAAGGTAAGATCATAGGCAAATCAATACAGCTAATCCAAATTCCTGGTCCCTTAAAATCCCAGATAGCCATTCCGGCAATTGTAGATTTCTATTATGATAGAAGTAAAGTGAATAATTAATTATATAAATAAAATGTGTAAAATCATCATCTTTAATAAAATTGATTAGAAAATAGAAAATACCAAATAATCAATTTCATATTTATCGATTTCCTCTGTATCTCCTATTAGATTTTTTACTCCTTCTATAATCATAAATTAGTTTAATTATTCGAAGGATTATTGCGACTATTGCGCTTATAGCCGCCCATAACCACGCATTTTCCCACCAATTAGTTTTTGATTCATCTAATACTTTCACTATTATAGTATTAACCTGACAAGAGTTATATAGATCTATATTGATTCTATTTATCATATAATGTTTAAAATTAATAATTTTGTTGTAAAAAGGCTCCAAAGAATTAAATTTAAAAATATTTTGAATTAAGATAAAACATAAAAAAAGAGATATTATGAGTATAGAATTAATTAAAATAATATACTCCAGTTTATTTAGTTTCGATTTCATTATAGTCTTCTAAACCTTTAATTGGATAATATAATAATTATAATAACTTGAATATTATATATAAAAAATTAAATTTCTTTTTAAATAATTTGATTTCATTAAAAATCTCAGTTGTTATCATTAAAGGAATTATAAAAAAAAAAAAAACATTCAAATCTTTGGTTTAAAATAAAGGCTGCTTATTAAAGTTTGTTGAATTCTTAACCTACAAGATAGGAAAAAAAAGGTAAGTGAATGATAAGAATTAATATGTCTATGATAGCAAAAACGTGCTGTGAATATGTAAAACTTAAAAAGAGATCAATTAACATGAGGATTATTACGTATAAGGTTGGAAATCGTATTAAGCTGGATCTCAACTCGGCAATTAACATCATAATATAATTTACAAGAGAAAAACATATTTTCTTTTTCCTACCCAATGAATCCTTTATAGAGTAGGAATCATTCCTATCACAAAGGAATGGTTATTTACGATATAAAACCCTACTCGAATTAGAAGCGATTTTGCACATATAGAAAATCAAAGTTTTTTGGCTGTGAGTAGTTCACTTTTTTAAGAAGTTTATAATTAATTCATTCACATATGGTGCTTGGTCTAAAAATACATGATGTCCTGCGTTTTCAATAATTTCCATCTTACTATTAGATAAAATCTCATTCATTTCATCCAACACTAATCTTGGAGATAATTTATCATTAAAACCTGCAATTATTAATGTTGGATTATTAATTTCATGTAATCTATCTAAAATATTATGCATGGAACCAGCTTTTTCTAATCGGTCAAAATCATCAGAAGTCATTTGATTATCTTTGAATTCCTCTATTAAATCTTCAGCTGAAAATAAATCATAAACTTTTTTCTTTGGTTCTGCCTTTAATTGTTTAATAACCTCTCGATGATGCATAAATTTAGCATATTTCCAAAATGCTTGTTGTTTATTAGTTTTAGCAAGTTCAGATAGTTCTTTAAGTGTATTCTTGAAAATAGACAACCCTGATCCTTTATAATTAGTTCCTATTAATACAAGTTTATTTATTATTTGTGGGTATTTCAATATGAAATTTTGAGAAACGAATCCTCCCATAGATTGTCCAATAAGATGGGCTTTATCAATATTGAGGAATCTTATTAAATCCCTTAAGTCATCTACTAATGTATCAAGGGTAAAGTCTTTATCAGAATGTTCTGATATACCAGAGCATCGTTGATCATATATAATTATTTTAAAGAACTTAGATAGTACTTTGTATTGAGCAATCCAAATCTTGCTAGTGGCTCCATATCCATGTAATAATATGATTGGATATCCTTCTCCATGAATCTCATAATATAATTTCACATCTTTAAGATTTGCAATTGGCATAATATTTTAATTTAATTTGTTTTTATTTATGTTTTTTCACTATTATATAATTCAGATATAAATGAATTGAGTCTATTGGGATATAAATTTTCCAATAAAATTTTACATGCAACAATAAGTTTATCCTGACCTGTCTTAATAATCTCATCTAAAACGAATTTATTAGGTCATTTAATTTATTTTTTTCAAATAATAGTTGCTTTAGCTCAATTGCATCATTTTCAGCTTCAGATTATTTACTTTTTTTTGCTTTCTCTAAAAAAGTAGATGATTCGGTCTCATATAAATTATTTAAGAATTAAGATCTCCTACTAAATCTTTAAATTATATTGATTAATATTTTCATTCCTTAAAGATATGACAGATATCATTTATTAGAGTGAGTTTAGTGGATATATTAATTCCTCCCATACTTCAGAAGGAATATAAATATTATGATAAAGATTTTTCAGTAAAAATAGTTTAAAATGGAAATCCTATTTCAGGTGGATTATTATCACAAGATCTAGGATTCCATATTTTTGCTATTAGTTGTTATGTTGGAGAAATAATACCTAAATCATTAGGAGGAAAATGGAATGGTGATGATTCTGATCCTCAAGCAGAAATCAATATTAATTTAGAATTACCTGATTCATCAATAATTTGGCCAGTTCAACGAGTGATGAAAAGATATAAAAATTGATCTGAGGATAATATTGTAGCTTATGGATCAATTCTTGGATTAAGAATAAAGTAGATATTACTTTCTCCCAATGAATTAAAATAGTTATTCATTAATTTCGGATAGTATCAATAGTATAGAGCCAACAGAAGATTATGTTTTTTGCAAGTTTAATAATGTATATGATATAAAAAACTATTAATAGTATGTATTACATATTTACATATATGAGAACAAATATAATTATTGATGATCAACTAATAGAAAAATGGTGGGAAATTAAAAAAGAAGCAGCAAAACTGAATATGAAAATTGCGGATTATTTGATTTTTTGTCATGAACTCAGGAAAGATTCTAAAAATAAAGATAAATTGTTAAAATTATTAGATACCCCACTTTCAGATGGAATTAAAGATATAGACGCAATTAAAGCAACTAAAAATATGTGGAAAATATGAATGGAATGGACTCTAACATATTAGTATATGCTTTGAATAAAGATTTACCTGAACATGAAAAATGTAAGAAACTTCTGGTGAATATTGCAGAAGGAAATGAAATAATTTCTATTCCTGCTATAGTTTTTATGGAGAGTTTTCATGCTTTAATAAGAGCATATAAATTTAAAATAGAAGATGTAAAGAAAAGAATAATTGCTATAATTGATTCAGAAAATATAAATTTTTTAAACATTACACTATCAACAATATTATTCGCTTTTAATCTTTCTGAAGAATACAATACTGGTGGAAGAGATTCACTAATTGTAGCAAGTCTTTTGGAACATAATATCAAAAATATTTACTCTCACGATAAAGATTTTGATAAAATTAACCTACTAAATAGGATTGACCCCATCAATATTCATTAAAAAAAAGATTGAATTATTCCAATGATGGAATTGAAGATTCTCTATTTAAATTTTAACATCTTAGGACTTTAATTTCATTATTCTGATAAACCTGAAATAAATATGAATAATATGATAGGAATTGAAATTTTATCCAAAAAAAATAAACATTTATTTATTGTATTATTCTTATGATTCTCATTTAAATATAGTTACTTTTTCCATGGAAAATGAGACTATTTTCATGGAAAATAGATCTAAAATAACTATTTTTCAAAACTCATTCTACTAAATGATAATTATTATATCATTAAATATTGAGAAATTAAATATGTAAAAATTATATCTTCCCTAAGATATCTATATACAGGAGATTTATATAAGATATAAATCGATTGAATTTACGATTATTGTTATTTTCTAGCATAGTTTTTTATAATTCAAAAATACCTTTATAATCAATGTTATTATTTTCTTTACTTATGTTCTTCAAAAAAATAATTAAGTGATTCTTCTTAAATTATTTTTGGAAAAATAACATAGAACATAAATGGTATCATCATCTCAAAAACACCATTACCAAATTCAGTCATAGTATAATAAACACGAATGGGTTGACTTTTTTCAACATTTCGCCTAATTATCTTTTTTTTTTGTAGTTCTTTTAATCGTGTCGACAATGTTCTAGAATTTACATTTGCTAATACCTTTTGGATATCATTATAATAAGGTTTTTTTAAATGTACAATTGTATAAATAATATCTAATGTCCATTTTCCATTAAAAAATTCTAAAGCTTTTTTTAATATTGTTCTCTCCATTTGAATTCTCCGAATGTCGTGAATGAATAATTTAAGATCTCTTTTTATCCCAATTTTTACTGCTTTTCTCATTTCTGGAATGAGATGTATCATTTCTTTCCAAGTTTTATAAAAATCAGGCTCTTTTTTTGGTATCATCTTCAATTCTTCTTAATTCTCAAAATTCATGAGTCAAGTTTTTTATTATTTTAGAACTGTAAATTTTTTCAGTTGCTTGATTCCTTTTTAGTTTTTAATTTATAAATAAAGAATCTTATTTAATAATTAAACTAACTTTACTTTTTAAAGTTACTAATATATATAAAATTAAAATAAGATTAAAGAACTATGAATGACCCAGAAGAATGGTGGAATATAATGGGAAACTATAATATTAATATTTTCCCAATTCAGATGATCTTACATATAGCAATGGTGATATTAATTATTTTATTTTTTTTAAAACCAGGAAAAAAAATGAATATCATCTTTAAAGGGTATATATCTTTTAGTTTTGCTTGGATTGGAATTGTTTTATTTTTAATCTATGGTAATGGACTTGAATTAAATGCTTTTTCTGCATTATTGTTTCTTTCAATTGCATTCTTTTTCAGTTTTGATATTGTTAGAAATCGTATTAAGTTTATTGTTCCAGAATTAAGGTATCAAAAATACATAATATTAGTTTTATTACTATTAGTGTCTTTTTATCCTTTAATTGGTTTTTTATCAGGACATATTTATCCTAGAATGCTTTTTTTAAGTTCATTTCCTTGCCCTACAACTGCACTTACTCTAATTTTTTTAAGTTTCTCTATTCCAAATATCGATTTGAAACCCTATATCTTACTTCTTATATGGGCTATACCTTTTCCAATTTTTATTCAAATTCCTATATTTGGAGTTTATGAAGATATTATAATGCTAACAACGGCTATATTTGCGTTGATTTTATTAATTCAAAATAGAAAACTATTAACGATAAAAAATTTAATTTAATTTTTTTTTTTTAAGATAAAATAGAAAGATAAAAATTAAAAAGGGAGTTATTAAAAATCAAATCAAAATTATTACAAAAAATTTCAAAGAAAAAGGGTCTTCCTTCTCCAGGTACACTTTTATATATAGGTGATGAAATTCCTAAGGAAACAATA
The DNA here is from genome assembly GCA_964525635.1 of uncultured archaeon. Classification (GTDB taxonomy): domain Archaea; phylum Asgardarchaeota; class Lokiarchaeia; order Sigyniarchaeales; family SOKP01; genus JAFGOA01. The sequence continues at coordinate 13,713 of CAZGJX010000031.1, read as the reverse complement.
ATATCTTTAATATCTTATACTAAAGAAAAAGTCTCAAAAAGAAAAATTGAGAATTTGTAAGAAATCGAAAAATTTTTTATCATTCATAATTATTTGATAGCTAGATCGAATTTTCATTAGTAAGGAGGTTATTAATAATGGAGTTGTCTATGTTATTCCATTTCTTTTATTGATTATTTATTTTTGAATTTTATGAAATATAATCTTCTCAATTGGTAAATTCAAGATAAAATTTTAGTGTAAATTAACAAAAATTTTTATGATATAATTAATTAGTTATCCCTAAATTAATCTTCTATTTTTTAATTTTTCTTATTTAAAAAATAATTTAAGCCTATAATATAAGATAATTTATGGTGAATAAATATTAAAAAGACAGATTTTGAAAGTTGGATCTCAAAAACAATAGTTATCTTCTTAGGGATTTTTGTTTTCTTTTTTTGGATTATTTTTATAGTAGTTAAAAATCTAGTTTTAGATATTATATTTGGTATACTTGGTTCAATTTTTAGTTTTATTTTTATATTCATGCTTATAATATATGTTTTACTTAATAACAATGATAAAAATATACAACATAAATTTTGGGATCTTATTGTTGAGCGAGCAAATTGGAAGGGGTTAGGAAGAGCACTAGATATTGGAACGGGTGCAGGAGCTCTTGCAATAAAACTTGCTATGAAATTTCCTGAAATTGAAGTAATTGGGATTGATAATTGGGGTATAGGTTGGAATTATTCACAAAAACAGTGTGAATCAAATGCAAAATTGGCAGGTGTACAAGATCGAGTTAAATTTATTAAAGCATCTGCAGAAAATATTCCATTTGAAAATGAAGAATTTGATTTAGTTGTAAGTAATTTTGTTTTACATGAAGTAAGAAACATAAAAAACAAAGTTTTACTAATTCAGGAAATACTTCGAATACTTAAACCAGGTGGAAAGTTCTTAGTTCAAGATGAAATCTACAATAAAAAACATTATGGTGATATAGAGCAATTTATGTCAAAAATGCAAAAGATCGGATTGAAAAAGATTACTCTCGAGCGTACACCTAAAGAAGTAAATTTTTCAAAGATATTCTCAAAAATGTTTAAAGCTGCAGGTATACTTTTTGGGATAAAGTAATTTTTTATAAAATGAGATTAATAGATTTTGAGAGTTGAAAAGATATTTAATTAAATATTTTATTTTAGTTAATTTTTATTATTTTTAAATTATTGTTCTATTTTATTATTATGGCATTTTACTTTTTTAAAATAAAAAATAATATTAGGTATTAATTTTTTTTAATGGAAAAGATATAATTTTTTAATGAAAATTGGATCCAAAATAACTGTTTTAAGGATAAAAAATATGTATATAAAACCATATGTTTTCCACACTTTTTTTATTCAAATTCTACTAACAATTTTAAGGAAAATTTATTAATAATTAAATTTTATCCTCTTGTTATTTTTTTCTTATTTTATTAATTAATACCATTTTGTTCCGCCAAAAACCGTAAAATAACTATATTTATAAAAACAATCCACATCGCGAAATCCAATCTTACTTAACTCGTTTAACTGCTCAATCATTCCACTCGGCATATCATCTTTGGGGTTATCTTCTGTCATAGTTAAAAGCTCTTTTAGTTTTTTATCTTTATCTTTTATATTACTTATATTAATTTTTTCTTTTATCCATTCTTTCCATATATTCAACTGCCAGTATTTACTTCTTTCCGAAGTAGGCATAACAACATCAATATTAAGAAAAAGCCCCTTGTACTCTAATTCTCGGAGTATTTTTGTATAAAGTTTTATTTTCCCGAGGAAATCAAGATGATGTGTAGCAAATGAGGAGTAAATAAAATCATATTTAAAATTGTCTGCCTCTTCTTCGAGATATTCTTCAAAGCTTTTTTGGATAAAGATATAATTTTCTCCTTGAAAATTATTTTTTGCTTTTTCTATCATTGTTTTTGATCCATCCATAAGAAAAAAAGTGTTGTTTGGATATTTTTCACTTATTTTTTTTGTTAAAAAACCATCACCACATCCAAGATCCAATAAAGTGAGCTTTTCAGGTTTTTTAAAATGAGAAGAAAAGATACTTATCAATATAATTAAAGTTCTTCTTCTCTCAACAATAAAATAATCAGCATAATCAAAATAATCAGTTGCTATTTTAACATTTGTTTCTTCCAACCATGGATTATCTTTTTCTTTTTTCTCATTATTCATTAATTATCACGCTAAAATTTACGTAAAAAAATACTTTTAATTAAAAATTATTTACTCAAATTTAATAAAATATCTATTGCTATGGCAATTTTCTCTCCTAAAATTGGTTACTATTATAAATTTTTTTGCGTTTCAATATCTTTGTAAGTTATACTTGGATGATGATATCTCCCATTTATTTCAGTATGAGATTTATATGGAAATTTTGATCTAATTTGTATAGATTGATTTGGACAAAAATTGATACAAGCAAAACATGAATAACATTTTATACTCTTTTGCCAAATAGGTTTTTTCTCAATTACTTTTATTTTATTAGATAAACATACCTTCTCACAAATACCACATCCATTACATTTGAAATCATTGTAAAAGTCCATTTTTTGATATAAAACAAAAAGTCTTTTAGTAAAAAAAGACCTAAATGGCATTAAAAAGATTCTTTTCCATAAAGGTAATTTAATTTTTATATCTTTATCTTCTACATTATAATTTTCTTTAGCAATAATATTTCTGCTAAGAATATCTAATTTATTCTCAATTTCAGAATCCCATTGTGATATTTCATCTGATGTAGGTTCATGAAAAGTATTCCAAATTGGAAGATTTAAATTCATATTTATATCAATTTGAGAATTTAAAATTTTATCCTTCTTTTTTAATATTTTATTTATTTCTTCAAATGCATGAGATTTAGATCCTCCACGTGTGGCTATTGCAAAAATATATTTAGCGGTATCTAACTCAAATACTTCAAGAAATTTACTTACAGGCATAGGAATTGTTAAAAAGTATATAGGAAATACAAAACCTATAGTCTCTGCATTAGATTTGACAATATCTTTATTAACACGATTTACTATGGGTATAAGTTTCGCATGTGGTACTTTTTTTTGTAATTTTTTAGCAACATATAAAGAGTTTCCCGTACCTGAAAAATAATAAATTTCTATTGTCATAAATAATTAAAAGTCAATAAGTTTATCAAACTTTAATAGTCCAATATTTATTGTATTTCAATGATCAAGTTCTTTTTAGACATCTCTCTCATAATATCTTTCTATATTGAAATTATGAATTAAATAATTCCTTCTTATCAATAGAAATGGAAAATATCTTGAATATTATGATATTTTTTTTTAAAGCAATGAAATATTCATTTAAAATGAGGTTAGTTTTAGTTATCTTTCACAAATGATTGATTTGTTTTAATAAAAAAATAAAAAAAAAAGATTTAGATCTTATGCTATTTTTTGAGTTTTTACCCCTAAAAATTATATCTAAGGTAATTCTATGAGTCCTACATATGCTTGAGCGACAAGTAAGGCATCTACAATATCTATATTTCCATCATTATTAACATCAGCTTGCTCAGGATAAAACGGTTGTGGATCGGATCCAACATAGTACTGTGCTATTAATAAAGCATCTATAATATCAACGTTGTTATCATGATTCACATCTCCATTTTCCCACTCAGTAGTAATCGGTGATACTGTTACAATAACAGAATCAGTATCACTATTTCCATCAGCATCAGAAACAGTACAGATATACGTATAGCTACCTTCTGAAAGACCATCTACATTAATTATAATTGATTCTCCTGAAGTATATGAACCAGAATCCACGTGAGTACCATCTCGAGTGATTGTATAGGTTGTTAGATTATCGTCTGTAGCTGTCCATGTAATTGAATTTCCAGTATCTCCCTCTAAATAATTTATATCACTAGGTGAATTTAAATTAGGACTCATTGGTCCAGTTGTAGGTTCTATACCCCATACCAATTTTCCTTGGTAATATATCGTGATTTGTTCATTATCCATATAGTCTGTCATTGCTGCATTGAAAGAATAATCATCTAATTGATTGAAATTTTCTTCATAACATGAAATTCGATTTTGTACATTACCAATGTTTGCATTAGATGGAAGTGTATTAGTTTTACCATCACCACCGTTCCAAGACGCAACTATAGCTGTAGACAGAATTCCAATTTCTAGATAATCAATATTATTTATAGTTCCAAAATCTGCTATTATATTACTATTATCAAGATCTGCATAATCACATGCATATTGAATTGTATTTATTAGTGATTCAGAAGTAAACCAATATCGAAATGTGATATCAGAGAGAGTTAATGTTTCATCTCCATCATTGTAAATGTTGACTTCAAATCGAATATCGTAGGTTGAATCCTCCGTATTACCACATTTATATTGAGCTCTTAATGCAATTATACGCGCCTGTGTTGTTGCACTAACTTGCTCCGAGAGAGGAGATTCATTTCCACTTGAATCAACTGCACTAACTTTATAATAGTACGTTGTTTCTGGATTTAACCTTTGATCTGAATAAGAACTCGATATAGTTTCGACAACAAGATTATCAACAGAAGGAATAAATCCATCTATTAAACTCCGATAAACCCGATATTTAAGAAAATCATTCTCAATATTATCATTCCATTTTAGATTGATTTGATACGCACTAATTGGTGTGGCGATAATATTTTGAGGTGCTGCTGGGGGAATATCATCGGGTGTCAGAGTTCTAGCATTAGCTTCTTCCGAATATGTTCCTTCATTATTTCCATAATCAACGGCAGTTACTTTATAATAATAAGTTGTTAAAGGAGTTAAATTTTCATCTAAACACTGGCTAGTGGTGCATTGACCAATTAGATTTGATATTTGAGGATCAAAATTCTCAACTACACTTCGATAAACACGATATTTTATCACATCCATCTCAATATTATCATTCCAATCAAGAGAGATTTGAGTTGGATTAAGTGCAATAGCTGTAAGACCTGTAGGAGAATCAGGAGGAATATTATCATCTACTGGCTCAAATCCCCATAATAATTCACCATTACGATACATAGGAATACGATAATTTTTTGCTAAAGTTTCAGTCATCCCAATACGAGAGAAATCATATGATGAATCAAAAATTTCCATATTATCTATTGATCGAAAGATAAATCCAAATTGTACTTCAAGATCGCCATAAAAAGCATGACCTTCATAGTTTAATTCTATAAAATAGATATGATTCACATCGTCAAATACCTGAAGGTCTGATACATCAGCAGCATTTCCTTCAATATAATATACGACAGGTATAATATTATCTATTGAATAACCTAAGTGATAAATCCCTGTCAAATTAATGAAATATCGATAAGATAATGTATCATCATAACGTGGTGGATGGATAGCATGATTATTGATAAAGCAAGATACTTGAATTCCTTGATTATCATCTGTTATAATTTTTGACATAATATAATTTTCTTCAATTTCTGGTTCTGGTTCTGGATCAGGTTCAGGAATTTGTTCTGGAGCAAAAAACATCTGCATTCCCGCAAGAGCACCTACAATTGCTGCATTGTAATCAATAGTCACTTCATTTTGTACATAATCTGAAGTTACATCATTATGTTGATCATCCATACCTGGTCCTCCCACTAAAGCTCCATATAATACATGTTTATGTGTTTCAGGATCATCCATTGAATTAGTTTCTGAACCATGAGCTGCACGATGATGAGGATGTTGAGCACTATTAGGACCTAAACCTACTATATAACAACGATTAATTGGATTGGATCCCAAAATATAATTCATTTGACTGGCTGCAAAATCTCGATAATAATTATTATTTGAATATTTGGCATAACTCAGTGCCATCAAAGCTTCAGCAGCTGTATAGCGTAAGACACCCCAACCATTTAAATATTTCAAACCTCCAGGTGTCTCAGCCATTCCATTAGATGACCAATAATCAAGATTTTCTTCAACTACATCAATATACAAAGGATCACCAGTAATTTCTGCCAGAACAACAAAAGCTCCTCCCCATACTACATCCCAGCAATGTGTCCAAGAATTGACCCATTGAATTCCATTCTCAAGGTTATTATCTGTTTCTAAAGTAGAAATAAAGACCAATACATCATCAAGATATGAAATATCATTCGTTGCTTTATATAACCAAGTAGCACCCCAAGTTAAATCATCATAATAAGAAGAAGAGGGATAAAAACCATATCCATCACTTAAACCCTGATAATTTTTCCCTAAATTATAAAGGTCGATTGCATGTTGTAAACAATTCTCAGCATATTCTAAATCAATTGATTGATAATTTAAATACATCAATGCTAAGCAAGCAGCAGCAGATCCGCAAACATCTGATGCTGGATTATCAGGATTACAGTAAGATACATCTCTTGGACTATCTTTATCCAATTGTAATTCAGGAGGTGCCCAGATCGAATGATCATTTTCTGAACCAACATGATAGACAAATGTATTAGGCTCTGGATGGCACTTAAAATAATAATCTGTCTGATATTTAATTGCTCTTAATAATTCATCTGCTTGACCCATTACATCAAATTGTTCCCGGAACTCATACAATCCCCATCCCAATGTAGAAGCTGAATACGCTTGGGTTATACCAAATTTAATATGATCTCCAGCATCATGATAACCCCCTGTTAAATCTATCGTAACGATTGATCCGTCAGTTAAAGCTAACGTTACTGAATCATTTAAATGACAATCACCCCTCCAATTTAAGCGATTTTCGCCCTGATTATGTCCACATCGATTAGCATCATAAAATAAAATGGTTCGTGCGCAAGCAGTTGCATAATTATACAATGGTCCTCCATTTTCATCAGTTAGAGGGATATCTTGCCATGCATTATTTCTTATTGCCTGATTATCTATTATAGTTCTATTTACTGAATTTCCTAAAAATGATATTAATGGAAAGACTAAAATTAATAACATTAATAGAATTTTAACTTTTTTAACGAAAAAAACGCGAGAATTCTTCATTTTTCTTTATATCTCCCAATAATTTTTATTAAATTTAATTTTAGATTTAAATTTGTTATCTTTTTTTTAAAAAATAAAAGCAGTTGAATGATCATAATGAAAATCTTATATATATAGATTTCCTATATCTCCCATGACAAAAGCGAAAAGCTTAAATGCTTGATTTACTAAAAGATCCTAATTATAAATATTAATTATATATAAAAAAACCAAAAATAAAATACCAAATTTTAAAATAAGCTATAAAATTTTAAAATAAGTGATTAAAATTGAATAAAAATATAAAAAAACATAAAGTAATTTCATTAGGACTTGTAACTCTTATTTTATTTTCTACTCTTGTATTTACTTTTCCCCTAGGTAAGTTTTTGTATTTAAATATTTCTAGGGATACTAGTATTGAGGAGTTGCTTTCAATTCCACAACAGAGTGCCCCCAATTTGGCACCTTATGCAAGTTTCCGTGTCTATCCAAATATATTGAAGGCTGGTGGAGAGATTGCTTGTTATGCCCTAACATCCTATGATCTAGATGGATATATAGAGAGTTATTTATGGGACTTCGGAGATGGTAACACGGATTCTGGAAGCCATGTATATCATCAATATCAAGCAATTGGAGAATATGTAGTAATACTAACAGTAATTGACAATGTTGGATTAACAGACTCATGTTCGCAAAGTGTAAGTGTTAAACCATCAGGATTACCTGAACCTGTTGATAATTCTCCGATTAATTGGGAAGATGGTACCACGGAAGGATTCACTTCATCTGGTGAATCAGGAATAACTGCAACATTGACTAATGATATGACCGAAGCTTACTCAGGGAGCAATTCTTTACGGTGCGATGTAACTGCTCAGAATGCAGGGACTATAGATGTTCGTTTTGATTCGAGTTTACCTCTCATCTCCCCTGGTTCGACTGTTTTTTTCCATATCTGGGTACCATCAGGCGTAGATCTTGAGTTTGTTCAACCATATATGATGCCTCACTCCTCTGATTGGTCACAAGTACAATGGTTTGGTGGGTGGACGGATTATGGAGGTCTTACAAAAGACCAGTGGACTGAGATTTCTGTTTCTATTGCTTCTGATATGGATCCAACATGGGCACAGCAAATAGGTATTCAAATATCTATAAACGCTCCTCTTAACTTTTCTTTCTATATGGACTCTATTGATTGGTACGGACCCTCTATACCGAGAGCATCTTTTGATTACTCTTCTAAGAGACCTAATACTGGTGAAATAGTAACCTTCGATGCTGTTAATTCTCTTAATGATTTTTTGAAATCATATGATCCTGATGGGGAAATTACTAGCTATGAATGGGACTTTGGAGATGGAACAATTAGTTCTGGATCAATACAAACACATTCATATGTAGCATCGGGTAAATATCCTGTAACGCTTACAGTAACCGATAAAGATGGTAATATTCATAGTCTCAGTAGGATTGTCTGGTGTGGTATATCTGAACAATCCTTTGTAAATCCATTGCAAATACAAGGTAATCAACTGCTTGATGCAGAAGGTAGACTTTTTGTTCCAAAGGGATTAGCAATTACGGATAGTTTATCGTTCATTGAGGAAAACTTTGATTATTTAAAACATGAATTTAGGTGCAATATGCTTCGATTCCCACTCATTATAGACAGGTGGTATTATGTATCCGAAACAGAGCGGGAGACTTATCTAGCTACCTTTGAAGATTATTTACAATGGGCATACGATCGTGGAATGTATGTATCTTTTGATCCTTGGCATGAAGGGGGAGTTGGTCCTGGAGAGTTAGAACAATTTGAAGATATTAAGGATGCTTTCCATATAATATCTCAACGTTTTGGTGGATGGTCACATCTGATTTGGGAGATCACCAACGAACCCCATACTACTGATTGGGTGACTTGGGCACCTATGGCGGAGGAAATCATTGATATTATTAGATCGTACAATCCCGCTTCTACCGCGTGTGTTGTTCCGGGTGTTAATTGGGCTCAAACCTTTGATTTAAGGAATCGCCCAATAAATCGTCCAAATGTTGGATATTCTGTCCATCCCTATCCTCAGGCTTATAAGGTTGGTGATACGTGGACATATGAATCATGGGATGAACATTTTGGATATATCGTTAATGAAGGTTATGGTCCAGTAATTAATACAGAATGGTCTTACCCCTTATTTGATACAGGGGATAGAACATATGGAGAGTTACTTATGTCTTATATGGAAGAAAAGAATATTGGCTTTTTGGGATGGATATTTGGTGATGATTGGGGTTCAATAAAGAGTGATCCAAACGTAAAAGGTTCAGACTGGGGACAGTTAATGTGGGAGTATTTAAATGGTGTCTGGGTACCTAATGCAGTTCCACCTGATTTTCCACTTGGTGATGTAAATCATGATAATAATGTTGATATTGTAGATGCATTACTGGTCGCTCAATATGTTGTAGGACTTCCTTCACCAATATATCAAGAACAAGCAGATGTCAATTTAGATGGTGTGATTAATATCGTAGATGCCCTATTGATTGCTCAATATTATGTTGGTGTAATACCGACACTACCGCCACCACCGCCACCATAAATAGTACAAATGTTTGGTAATAAATACTCTGAAAAATAGTAAAATAATATTTATTTTTTTTTAATTATCCTCTATTATGAATATTATTAGTAATGTTATTCCTCTTCTCTTAATAATATTATAGTATTTAATCCTTTAGAATAATCGTTTTTAACTCGATTTTTAATAAAAATCTTTCCATTTATACTTTCAATTATTTTTTTCACTATATACAATCCCATTCCCAAACCTACTTCACTGAATTTAATTTTATTTTTGAAAATTAGATTTTTTAGATCATCTGATATTCCTGGACCATTATCTTCAATCCCGATTTTAATATAATTAACATTTTGAATTTCCTCTTTAGTAACTTTAATATTAATCTGAATAGAGTCTTTATCACTATGTTTGATTGAATTAATAAGTATATTCTCTATTGCATTATATAATAAATCATTAATATATCCTTGTAACTCTCTATTACTATAATTGAGATTAAAATCAATCTTTCTATTAGGAAATGAATTTCTTACATCTTCAATACTCTTATCAATTAAAGTAGATACTTGGGAAAGATATTTTTTTCCTCCAATTTGATCTATCTGAGATAATAGTGAAATATTTTTTACTAAATTTCTACCATTTTTAATTTGTTTTAAAATCATATCATTCATTTCTATTACTTTCTCATATGTTTCAGGACTTTTTGGGATCCTTTTAATTAGTTCGCTAGAACTAAGTATAACTTGTAGAATATTATTTATATCATGAATAAAAATATCTTTATAAAATTCTACCTTTTGGTAGGCATCTTTAAACAATTCTCTTGATTCAATCAATTTATCATTAGCGACCTTTTTTTCTGTTATATCTTCAATGGATATTAATATTAATGAACTTTCTTTTCTTATTAATTCTTTAGCATTTAGAAGCATAGTTCTTTTTCCAATCTTTTCAAAATTATGATCTACTTCAAAATCTTTAATTATTGAATGAGTTTTACTAATTTTATCTAGGATTTCACGCAATTTTGGGATATCCCATTGTTTATTTCCTAATTCGAAAATAAAATTATTTTCTGTTTCTTTTTTATCAACTTGAAATAACTGACAAAATGCTGAATTTACTTTAATAACCTTCAGGTTACTATCTATGACAACTAATGGTGTTCTGGTTGTCTCTACAATATTTTCAGCAAAAAGTATAGTTTCTATCTTTTCTTCTTCTATTTTTTTTCTGTCAGAAATATTAAATAATGTTATAACAACTCCACAAATAACGTTGTAAATTGTCCTGTATGGAATTATACGCATACTATACCATTGATTATCTTTTGTTTGAACATCTTTTTCTAATATAATTAATTTTTTAAGGACTTCTTTAGCATCTTGAACTAAGGTATCATATTGGAGATTTGATGAGATGTGTTCTATAGGGCGTCCAATATCTGTTTCTATAATATTTAAAATTTCTTTTATATTTGGAGAAAACCGTTGGATCATAAAATTTTCATCTATGAAGAGAGTAGCAATATCAGTGCTTGAAATGAAATTAGATAAATCTGAATTAACCTCTGATAATTCTGTTATTTTAGCTTCAAGCTCTGAATTAACAGTAGTTAATTCCTCATTTAAGGATTGAAGTTCTTCTTTAGAAGTATGTATTTCTTCGTTTGTACTCTGTAGTTCTTCATTAGATGATTGTAATTCTTCATTTGTTGATTCTAATTCTTCATTAGTTGTCTCAAATTCTTCAATTATTGTATGAAGGTATTGTTTTGTGGAGAGCAATTCTTCCTCTAATTCCTTAACTCTAACTTCTATAATAGGATCATTTATATCAATAACTACTGATTCCTCTTCTGCAATTAGATCAGGAGTTAATTCTATAACTGTTATCATGATTAAACCATTGAATGAGCTGAGTTGATTAATTGGTGATAACATTAGATTAAATCTAATAATACTTCCATTCAATCTAATTGATAAATTTTCGTATATTATTGGTTTATTAGATTTTTTTATTTTTCTTATGCCTGATGCTAAGTGTATTTTTAAATTATCCCTTGCCATGTCAAATATATTCATTTTTGCCTCTCCCTCTGGTAATTCAAGATAGGAATTAACTTTTCCATGAATATATAAAATATCTCCTTTTTCATTCACCAATACAGAAGGAGGAGTATATGTTTTTATTAAGAATTCCTCCATCAAATCCTTATAGTTTGTTATATCTGAACTCTTAAAATATTCTTGTTTATTGGGTTTTAAATTGTAATTTGTTAATGGGGGAAATGGTCTTGATAAACCTAAAAGTAAAGGAGCAACATTTTTACGTTGATAAATTTTCCATCTTCTGTCAATTTCAATGAATAATTGAGAAAGACTACTTATAGATTCTGAGCTACCTAAAAATAAATATCCATCAGAATTAAGAGAATAATGGAACAATGTTAATATTTTTTTTTGGATATCTGGTTTTAAATAAATCAATAAATTTCTGCAAACAATCAAATCTACATTTGAAAAAGGAGGATCTGTTATAACGTCCTGCACAGCAAAAACTAGTTTTTCCCTTATGATTGGTTTTATTTTAAAATTATTACCTTCCACAATAAAAAATTTATTTAGACGGTCAGATGATACATCAACTGCAATATTATCTAGATATATTCCATTACGTGCCTTTTCTATTGCTACCTCATCAATATCCGTCCCAAAAATTTGTATCTTACACGATTTATTATTCTTATCTAAATATTCTTGAAATAATATTGCTAATGAATATGGTTCTTCTCCTGTAGAGCATCCAGGAATCCAAATCTTAATTGTTTTATTTTGAGTACAATCTTTAGAAAGTTCAGGAATAACTTTTGTTCTCAAAATATCATATGCTTCTTTATCCCGGAAAAAATATGTTACCTCTATTAGCAATTCTTTAAAGAGGACCTCAATTTCGTTTAGATTTTCACGAAGATAAATAATATAATCATGTATATTGTTAATATGTTTAATAACCATTCTTCTCTCTATACGTCTGATCATTGTATTTTCTTTATAACAAGAGAAATCATGATTTAATTTTGTACTTACAATAGTAAATATTTCAGAGAGATAATCATGAACCTCTAAACCTTTTTTATCTGCTTTTTTTTTTTTATATTTCAATTTACGTTTAATATATTTTATCAATATCTCAGGGATCTTATTCACTGGTAAGACATAATCTGCAATAGCATTCATTATTACGCTTTTTGGCATCCCATCATATGTTGCTGATTGTGGATCTTGAATAATAGCCAATCCTCCACTATCGTTTATTTCCTTAATACCAAGTGTACCATCTGTTCCTGTTCCAGAAAGAACAATTCCTATTGCTTGATCCTTTTTTTCTAAAGCTAATGACCTGAAAAAGAAGTCAATTGGTAATCTCAATCCTCTAATGATATTAGGTTTTTTGAGATAGAATAATCCCTCTTTTATTTCCATATAAAAATTGGGAGGAATAATATAAACATGGTTAGGTGATATCATCATACCTTCATTGACTTCTATACAATTCATCTTTGTATATCGTTTTATTAAATCGGTTAAAGCACTTTTATGGTTTGGATCTAAATGAGGTATTAAAACAAACGCCATACCCGTATCTGAGGATATATTTGAAAAAAATTCCTCAAATGCTTTAAGACCTCCTGCCGAAGCCCCAATTCCTATAATAGGAAAACCTAGTTCTTTTATAGTTTTCTCTAAAATAATTTGATAACCTTAAAAATATAGTGAATTTTTTTTGTCAAATTTATTATAAATAGTAATATAAGTAAAATATATATATTTGTGTAATAAAAAATAATCTTCACTTTGTTATTTACATAAGTACTTTTAATTAATTATTTTAAATTGGAAGATAAATTTCTGGATATCTATAAAAGAATACAACCTAATTTTGACTTTCTTAAGTTTTTTTGAATTTTCCATATTAATATCAAATATTGCTTTTTTCATTATTAAATAAGACCTAAAATTCTAAATCTTATAAAAAAAGACTCTAAAG
>CAZGJX010000030.1:0-38721 GCA_964525635.1 uncultured archaeon | reverse complement strand
CGAGGAGTATATCACGAAAAAATCTTTTTACTATCCCTAACTTGTAAACTTAAGATTTATAACTTTTTTTTTTTAGAATAAGAAGTTCTTATTATCAATTAAGATATGTATAAAAAAAAGTAAAGAAAAATAAGTATAACTATTTTAACTTTCATATTCTTGAAGTTGCTCTGAAAATAAGCGCTTTATAGCATCAAGACGCGTCTCTTCGCCGATTTGCTCTACCGTTTTTAGGGAAATGGCTTCTTTGGGGCAGACGACGATACATTGTGGCTCTCTTTTTCCAACGGCGGGATCTATAAATTCCTCTCTCATTCCTTCGCATAGGTCACATACCAAGGCTTTTTGTGAATCCAAATGAAGTGAAATCACTCCAAAATCGCAAGCTCTAATACAGAATCCACATCCATTACATTTATCATTATTTACTACAATACAACCCTCATCATTCTTATCGAGTGCTTTCTCTGGGCAGGCACGTATACAAGGAGCATCTTCACATTTTTGGCAAGCTAATGCTATATTAAATATAGGCTCTACCCGAACTCGATGAATTCTTGTGTTGATTGGGTTGAAGACTCCATCGTGGACCATTGAGCATACTGATTCACACGTCTCGCATCCAGTACACAATTCAGGGTCAACGATAATAAATTGATGGATTTTTTTCTTTTTTATAGATGACATTTATTTTTTGCCTCCTTTATTTTTGGTTGGTTCCAAATTTCCTATAACAAAATCAAGACCTAAACTTTTTAAAGTTGCATTAGTAGGAATTCCTGTTTCTTTATCCCACCCTCTTGCTTCATAATATCCACTTAGCAATGTCTGAAATCCATCTTCTTTTAAAGTAATACCCTTAGCTGGGCCTTTAGTATGGGCATCTTTAAAGAATTTTTCTGGAGGATGATCATCTGCTCGGGTCCATCCTTCTCGTATATTAAAACATTTAGATAATGTAACGATTGCTGTTCCTCTCTCCTTCATAGAATCACCTGTGTGATTAACACCCGTGACAAGTTCATAAACTTTAGCCATTTCATCATCATCTTCATAAATACCCCGAGTAAATTTACAAATAATATAAGAATCAATTACAGCATAAACATCTTCCAAATCAATAATTTTTTTACCCCGTTCAAGTGGTTTATCATATGCAAATCTATCGAATGTACCCTTAGCATCGAGACCATAAGCGCCATTTCTAAGATGACAAGCACCTCTTATAGATACACTCTCTCCAACAGCAAAAGAGGTCATACCATGAATATCAAAAGCAGGCATTTCAAGACCTTTTATTTGCATACCATAATAACCTGCATTCTTTCTTCCCATTTCTTCTAATCTCTTTCCAGCTAATCTTGTTCCATCTCCAAAGATTTCACCAGCAAAACCTTGGCCAAGAATCATCTCTTCAGTAAATTTAGCAAGATTTTTAGTAGAACCAAATGGTAATTCATATCCTAAATCATCTTTGGTAATTAATCCATCTTCAAATAATTCACAAGCCATAGCTGCTGTAACTCCACCTGAAATAGCGTCTATACCTAAATCATCACATAGAGTTATGCATTTAAAGACAGTTGGCCAATCAGCATTTCCAATGGCAGTCCCAAATCCATATAATAATTCAACATCAACACTAGCTACGAGGTTAGGATAATCTGGATGGGTTTTAGGTACTCTAGCTAAATGATCACAAGCAATAGAGCATTGAGAACAAGCGACTTTCTTAACAACCCATTCATTATTTAAAGTATCTCCTGTAAATTCTCCATTGGTAATTTTCTCCCATGTTCCTTCCCGGTAATTGAATGTTGGCATCATTCCTAATTTATTATAACTTACTAAACCTGCAGGAGTTCCTTGATCTCGATATTTTGAAGTTGCTGGTCCATTTGCGACTTTAATTAATTTTTTAGCTATTTGATAGAATTCCTTAGGTTTAGCAACTTTTATTGGTTTGGTTCCTCTAAAACATACTGCTTTTAAGTTTTTTGATCCCATTACAGCCCCCATACCAGTTCTTCCCGCTTGTCTATTTCTATCGTTAGTAATACAAGCCATTCTACTCATTCTCTCCCCTGCCTGACCTATTGCCATTACTGCTAATCGATGATCTTGGAATTCCTCTCGTAGAATCTCTTCAGTATCCCAACATCCTTTACCCCATACTGTATTTTCACATGGCACCAAATATCTATCATCATCATCAATTACCAAATATACTGGTTTAGGAGATTTACCTTTAAAGATAATTGCATTTATTCCCGCACGTCTAGCTTGAGCACCTACAGAACCCGAAGATATAGCCATTCCAAACATATTAGTGAGTGGAGATTTTGCAAAAACACCATATTTAGAGCTAGTAGGTAAAATAGTTCCAGGGAATGGGCCAATTGAAAAAATAAAGATATTATCAGGACCTAAGGGATCAGCACCTGGCTTTAATTCATCCCATAAGATTTTAGCACCAAATCCATAACCACCTATCCAATTCGCAACAAAATCATTTGATAGAACAGTTTCTTTTATTGTACCTTTTGTTAAGTCTACGTCTATTCTAGTCTGTGAATATCCTTCTACATCATCAGGAATAGTTATATTTTTAGTTTTTGACATTTTATCACTATCTTGTAATAATTTTTTATTAATCAATAACTTAATATCTCAATTTATATAAAAAATTGAGAGTATATTAGTTTGTTCATTAAGCTTTATTTTAAAGATCCTTATAATTAAACAAAATTATTAATTATTTATAGAAAATAACTAAAATTTTCAGAATCAATTCTAGAATTATAAGAGTTTTTTATTTATTTATAAAAGATTTTTAACACTCATTCAAGAATTAATTTACCTTTTTCAATGGTTAGTTATAATTTAATAATTTATAATTTACAGAAGACTCCAGACTATTTAGATGTTCTTTTAATTTCTTTATGGATGCATAGCATAAGCCAATAGATAAAGGTAATTCCTCCTCTTCTAACGAAAAAGAACTTTTAAGAATTATTACTGTATTAAAGAGAACAATTTTTATTCCCTGAGGAAGAAAAAATATATTGAATTTGTTCAATGCTGAATCTGAACCTCTCAATGGGATTTGTCTATTTTTTTCTTGAAAAAATAATTTAAATTTCTTTAATTCTGCTAATGCATTTTGGTAAGAGTCAATTGAAATTGTTAAATCTTTTTTAGTTTGTTGAAGATTTCCATTTTCTATTGCTTCTTTGGCTAAAAGACAATATTTTTCACTTCTTATTAAAAATGCAAATATTATCTTATTTTCTAGATAGAGCAAGCTATAGACTAATCTTTCTTTTTCAGAAGGAATAGAACATTCTCTTAATATAAATTTATGAATATTAATACTTTCTTTCCAATATTCGATAGCTATTAAATAAGAATTCTTTAAAAAATATTTATCTCCTTTTTTCGTTAAATATTTAGCATCTTGTAGAACTTTAAAAATAGTTTTAGTCCTTAGATTGGAATCTGTTATTTTTTTCATATCTTTACAGAATTCTAATAATTTTAAAGCATTAGAATAAATTTTAGAAAAATTATACATTTTTGATTCTTCAACAATATGACTTAAAATATTAACATTATTTTCTGTAAAGAATCTTTCTTAAAGTCTAATTTTTACATAATTATATTGTCTTTTCAATATCTCATTTTCATAAAAAATTCTTTTTTTTCTTCTTTTTAAAATGACTTTTTTGATAAAATAATAGGAGAAATAAGTGCCTATAGTCAAAATGAGACAAAAACCAATAATCATAATAATAATAAGTATCAATTTTAAAACTACTGCTATCTTTTTATGGGTTATTTTAAATTCCAATATTCGATATATTAAAAAGATTGATTTTTAGACTTATATCTATCTATATAAAGGATTTTCAACTTTCCTTTTTTTTATATGAAATAATGGAAAACTATAATTATTTAAAATCTTGTATGTATTAAAAAATTAATCCATAAAATCTTAATATAGTATAATTTAATTCTAAACTCCTCTATCTATATCATAATAAACTTAATTTTAAAAATTAAAAATTGGTCTATAGATCTTTTTTATATTCAGAAATTAAAATTAATATATACTTGTAAAAATATAATAAAAAAAAGAATCATTTGAGGGCATACCAATGATCCCCTATTTTATTATTTTTTCCAAGAAATAAGGTTTAGATAAAACCTTATTTCTTCTTCTTTATTGAAATCATTCTTTTGAATAAAGATTTCTTTTTCTCAATCCATTCATTAATGTCTTCAATCGGGGAGCTTGATTTTTCAATATAATTGTTATTAAGAAGATCATCAATTATTTCTTGTCCCTTTTTATTACGAATAACTATCATTGAATAACCTTTTGAAGCCCCTACAGATCCAACACTAATATCAGAATATTTCGCAGTGAAGTCATCACAATTTAAACAGTTCTTTCTTACAGCTGGATCTAAATTCTTTAATAGTACTTCAAATTCTTTATCATCTTTAGTTTGAACAAAGAATTTCTTATCAATAAATGTACGTTTCATATCTGAAGGTTTAAAATTTGTTTCTTTTTCCAACAATTCATATAGTTTATCATAATGAAAATTTTCAAAACAGAAAAGTCCAATAATATATTTTATAACGTGGGCAGGTTTAAGATTTAAAAACTGCATTTTTCTTACAGCTTTGGCTTGACAAGGAGTTCCAACAAAAGCAACTCTGAGCTGATCAACTTCATTGATACCTTTATCCATTAGAATTTCTTGAGAAATCTTATTTAAGTCTTTTAGTGGAAGAATTTGAGGAGATATAGAATAACGAGTTCCTGCTGACTTTAGTAGTGCTTCTTTATTGAAAATAATCTTTGGAGAAGGTTTTAAATCTTTATCATAAAATGACACAATAGCAGCATCAATTCTGTTTTCATCGAATAGATATTGTAAAGTTGTAGTGACTATTCCACCATCCTGTGCTACCTTTTCAATTGAGCTATTTGTTGTTTTTGCTATTACTAAATTATCTATATGCCCTATTTCATTATTGATCTTTAAGGATTCATTTAATTCTTCCCTTAAAGTATCTGTTTGAGGACAAATAGAATAACACATTCCACATAACGTACAATTACGCTTAGTCTCATTAGATTTATATTGAGGTGTAAAATCTTCCATTTTAATTACATTAAAATCTTGACCATCACAATAGGCAACACAAGCACCACAAGCACAACATAATTCGGTCTTAATTATTTCTCTATTAAGACTAACAAAAACTTTAATAATTTTTTTTTTTTTTTCAGTTTTTGATTCATTCATTTTAGAAACCTCTTATTCATAAATTAATGTTTCTGATATGATTAAATTTTTTTTTAAAGCTTAAAACCTTATACTTATTACTAAAAATAGTTGTTTAATTTTTAATCTAATTATTATTAAAATTACATATCTAAAAGATCTGTCTGAAATTAATTATAATAAGGTCTAAATGAAATGATATAGTGGAAACTCAATTTTAATATAAAAGTAACAGATAAAAATTGGTCTATTGATTATTTTAATATTTAAAAAAATATATATCTAATTATATCCAAATAATAATAATAAAAAACATATAGATATAGGATTATAATTATGTTTAGATTAACTAAAAATTTTAATGATAAAAAAGGTCGATATTTTTCAATGAAAATAAAAAATGAATCTACAATAGACTCCCATCCAAAGAAAGAACCACTAGGACCAGGATTAAAATTATTGAAAGTAATGATTATTATTTCTCTAATAATTACTCTTATTGGAATTATTTTCTTTTTTTGGACTGTTTATCTTCAATATTATCATGAAGATATATTTAATCAGTTTTTTGTTTCTGCAGGACCTGGTAAGGCAAGAAATTGGCTCCAACACCTTGCCATTGTTATTTTTCTTGAAGGTTTTCTTTTTTCTGAGATGTTTATAATTTTGTTTTATATGGGAAGGAAAATGAATCCTTTCACATCAAGTTTAAAATTATTCAGAATAACTTTAATTATCACTCTTATTATAAGTAATTTAGTTCTTATCTATTATAATGCACTTTTGTGGTTTAACTTGAGAAATCCTGAATTACCTTCTAATGTGATTCTCTGGACTTCTTTTTCTTTCTTTATGATATTTATAGGCTGTTTTGGATTATATCGTATTTTAAAATATATAAAATTTAAATAACCTATTTTTTTACTTTTTAATTATAATTTAATAGTTAATTATTTATCATGAAAGTTCAACAAATATTTGGTTTTTTAAACAAGCTTGAGACAGTAAGTCTTGCTACCATAGATAATGATAAGCCTAAGCTAAGGATAATCTCCATAATTCCATACAATAATAAATATTGGTGCTGCACCAAAACTTCACGACCTAAATTTAATCAAATAAAAGACAATAATAATTTTGAGTTTTGTAGCTTTATAAAAACAGAAAACAGTTTTGGTTCAATAAGAGCAAGTGGTAAATATTAAGCAAATTCAAATACATATCCCTTATGATAAGAAATTTTACCAATACAATATAGAAGGTACACCAACTTTATTAAATAAATAAATGAAATCAATTCATCATTCTAATTTTAACTAATTAAAGGATAAAATTCATTTCATTTGGATTCTTCACTTATAATAAATAATAATTTAAAATTTAATCATTAGATATTTAAAATAAACTAAAACTCATTATGGATAAAGATTTTGAGAATGAAATTGATATTCAACTAAAATATAAATGTCCTTTTTGTAATAATAGTCTGATTTCGAGATTTTCTAAATGTTTTAACATATATTGTAATGGAAAAGAATTTAATGAAGATAATTTAGTTTTGTATAGATTAAATCCAAATTTTGGGATAGGGAAAATAGTTAAAAAAATCAAAATCCCAACTTCTAAATCCTTTGATGAGGAAGATCTCTCTTTCATTGTTAAATTTAAAGTAAAATTTAAAAATAATCTTTCTAAAATCATCCATCCTATTGATTTAATACATTATATATTTCGAATCAATGAAGAAATCAAATTTAAAAATCAAAATGGAATAATTAATTCTTCTGAAATCTTAATTAAAGATGGTAAGCTTTCTTATGAGGTATTATTACCAAATGGAAAGACTTCACAAATTTATGAATCTGAAATCATCCTAAAACCTTTATCCAACTTAAAAAACCAATTAATAGAAAAGGATATTGATCCTCCTAAAAACTTCCTAATTAGATATTGGGCAAATTTATTTAATTCATATTATAAATCTCATCATATTAAATGTATAACCAATTCAAGATTAACTTTAATGCCACATCAAATTAATGTAGCTCATAGACTTTCAGAAGAATTTTTCCCAAGGGTAATTTTAGCGGATGAAGTTGGTCTTGGGAAAACTATTGAAGCGGGAATATATATGAAAGAAATGATTGCAAGGAATTTAGTTGAAAGGATTTTGATAATTGTACCAGCTACTTTGGTAAAGCAATGGCAATTTGAAATGAAAAATAAGTTTAATATAGATTTTATAATATATGATGGAAAAAGATATAAGAATCTTAAAAAAAAAGGAACAAATAAATATTCAAACCAATTAGAAAATCCATTTTATTATGATAATCTTATTATATGTTCACTTCACTTTGCCAGAAATCCTAAATATCGAGATTTATTATCTCAAATTTCATGGGATGTAGTTATTTTTGATGAAGCACATCATTTACGAAGATATTCAACAAATATAACAACTTGTAATTATAGAGAAACAATGAATTTTTCTTTGGCTAAAAAATTAAGTGAAAATTGTGAAAGTTTATTATTATTAACTGCTACGCCATTACAACTTCATTCATTTGAATTATTTTCATTAATAGAGCTTATTCATCCAGAATTATTTAGAAATTTTTCTGATTTTGAACATTTTAGAAAGAATATACCCTTTATTAATCTTTTAGCTTCAAATATAAACCAAATTGATAAATTAAATACATTTGAATTAAAAAATACCATTAAATTATTAAAAGAATTTGGGTATATAAATGAAAATCAATCAAATAAAGAAATAATTCAATATATTAAAAATTCAGATGCTAAATCTCTTTTAATTGGAAATTTAGAAAAGGATCATACATTATCAAAATTTCTAATCAGAAACAGAAAAAAAAATATCTTTCCAAAAGATCTATTGAATGAAAGAATTGTAAAGACGATAATGCTTCATCCTACTAAAGAAGAATTAGATATTTATAATGAAATCCGTCTATATTTAGCAAAAATCTATAATTCTGCTATGAGTAATAAAAATCCTGGGATCGGTTTTGTAATAACCACTCTACAGAAACTACTTACTAGTTCTAAATATGCTATTTTAAATAGCCTTGAAAGGAGATTAAAACAAATTAATAATCTAAAAAACATTTCAGAAGAATTTAAGCATATCAAATATGATGACCCTGAATTTTTTCAATCTGAATTAGAAGAAGAATACCTTGATATAGAATCTAAAATTGATATTTTAAAACCAAAGTCCGCTAGAACTAATAAAAATTTTATGAATGTTCTTAATCAAGAAAATATTCTTAGAGAATTTCATTCTAAATTAGTTGCAATACCATATGATTCAAAATCAGATAAATTCCTTGAGATTATTAATCAAATATATAAAAACAATCCTGAAGAAAAAATCTTGGTGTTTACCCAATTTGTTGATACTCTACTTTATTTGAAGGATTTGTTAATGAAAAATCATAATCTATATACTATCGAGACTTTTTATGGAGGATTAAATAAGATTGAAAAATATGAAGCTGTAGAACGATTTAGAAATAGTGAAAAATTATCTATTTTACTTTCAACTGAAATAGGTGGCGAAGGAAGAAATTTTCAGTTCTGTCGAGTCCTTATTAATTATGATCTCCCATGGAATCCTATGAAACTCGAACAAAGAATAGGGAGACTTGATCGGATTGGTCAAAAATCTAGGAAATTATATATTTATAATCTCTTTATGGAGGGGACTATCGAGGCAGATATACTATTTGCTTTAAATAAAAGGATTAATCTCTTTGAGGAATCTATAGGTTATCTTGAACCTATTATTGGAAGTATTGAAAAGGATTTTAAGGACCTAATCTTTTCTGAACCTGAGCAAAAGCAGAGAAAACTGAGAGAATTTAATTTTGATCTGGAAAATCAATTAAAAAATTTAACAGAAATCGAAATGCAACTTGATGACTTTATAATTGATAAAAAATCATTTCAAATGAAAGATTTAATCTCATTTATTTCTTCATGTGAAGATGTCAAATTAAGTCATAATGAATTATTTCTTTTAATTAACTTATTTTTTAATCTTAATAGTAATAAATTTGGTTATATTCAAAACCTTAATTCTACTATAAAAAATAATGAAAATCCGATTAATTATGAATCAAAAATAGTATTAAAAGAGGTTTTACAAAACCATTCTTATCAAAAGCTTTTAGAAGAGTATTATGGTACTTTTGATTTGGAAATTGCTAAAAATAAGGAAGAAATAGACTTCTTTGCTTTAGGTCATCCTTTAATTAATTCTATTATTGAATTTTGTATTGGGGAGACTTTTTCAGGAAGTTTCTCGATTCTAACTTTAAATAAGGATGTAATTAACAAAAATAATACTATTATTGATGATAATAATGATATTTTATTCCTTTTTGTATTTAACAATTCATTTCATGGATATATTATAGAAAATGTAATAACTGCGATTATTGTTGATGAAAGAGGAATTGAACTTAAAAATCTTGAAGAGATCATATTAGATATTAAAGATTATGATATATTATACAATTTTAATAATCAAAATATAAGATTTCCTAATATTGGGAAAAATAGAATTATCGATTTACGTCAAAAAGCTAGGAATTTGGTAAAGAAAAAAAACTTAAACTGGAAAAATGAAATAACAACATTAAATGATAAAATTTTCAACCTTGATATTAATAAAAAAGAGAAATTATATCATTATAAAAAAAAAGTGTTAGAAAAGAAAAAAAATATTCTCAATATAAAACTTAAAAGAAAAATTGATAATCTCCCAAATGAAAAACAATTAAACAGAATTAATAGCTTAAAAGATGAGAAACAAAGACAAAAGCGGTTAAACCAAATACAAGAATTAGAGGAACAAATTCGATTTATGAAGAATATTATTATTAAATTAGACAAAAAATTAGATAATCTCTCTTTTTTTTATACTGATCTTAAAAATGATATGATAAAAAAAAACCAAGGAAAATTAAATACTAAGTTAATAGCTTTTGCTTTATTAAACTTTAAATAATAAGGATATAAAACCTTTTTTGGGCATAAAAATTAAATTCAAGGATTATCAAAAAATTGTTTTTATTATTTTGTTATTAGGTCTATGTTTAACTTTCTTATGTTTCATCATCTATGATATTCTTCTATTAATGATTTCTATTATGATTTTCTTTAATACGGCATGTGGTTTGGTATTACGATATCTATCCATCCAAAAAAAGGATTTAAAGTCGAATAATTCATAAATGTCTATGAAAAAATTTAAGGATCTATTCTTTTCTTTTCATTAGAGTTCAAATGAAAATCTAAGAAGAAAAAGCTCTAGCAGCACAAACTATATAAAAGAGGAAATTTTTATTGAGTTATTAATTGAGATCATAGATTAAAATAACAATTTATATTCTTTTGTTGATATAGAAAATGGAGAATAATCAAAATAAGATAAAAAAGAAAATAAGTATTGTAATGGTAGTAGGTGCTCTGATTGGTACTGCTCTTGGATTAGTATTTGGAGTAATTTTTAATAATATAGCTGTTGGTATAAGTATAGGTATGGCTGTTGGATTTGGTGGGGGAGTCGCAATTGGGGCTGCTGTAGATGAAGAAGCAAAAAAAAACCAATCAAATAAGGAATAATAAACCTTTTAATGGATTTCTAAGATCTCTAATAGTTCTTCTTCAGAATTATCCTTTAGAAACTCTAAAAGATTCCTTATTTCCTTTTATTTATTATTTCTCATTCCTAAGTATTTACCTCTAAAAAATAAGGTTTCGAATTAATGATAAAATAAAAGATTGATATTTTTATATTTTTATTTTAGGATTGAATATAATGAAATAACATTAAAGACATTTCAAAACCTAAGCTTTAATTCTTAGGTCAGAAAAAAAAAAAAAATTATATAAAAGGTTTATTCAAATTAACTAATTGTATTAAAAGAATAGTATTTTATTTAAAATATATATAATTTACTATAAATGAAACTAATAACTTTTTAAAATCTGTGAAAAGTCATTAGCTCATAAATTTCGGATAAATTTAACAAGTTCAGATGCTTCATTGATTTTTTTTTTAATTATTATATCCATTTCATCCTGTAAACTATCTTTACTATTTGATATTGTCATAAGTTCATACGCCATAGAAATTGTGTGAAAAATATTTCCTAACTCATGAGAATACTTATCTTTCATATAGAGTTTTTCAGTTTTAGCAACTAAAAGTTTTTGATCTAATAATGCAACAATAACTGTTGTGAGAACTACAGTATAAAAAATCATATTAAGACCTACAACATATACTTCTAAATTATTATATCGTGCTTGTTTAAATATATTTAAAATTCCCGCTAACAGCACAGGAAAAATAGAAAGACTTATAAAGGCATGGGTGATGGTTTTTTTCTTGAAATAGATTTTTAACAACATAATAACACATATAGATAAGAATATGCATGTAATTACTTCAAGTACATAAAAAATAATAAATAGATTTGAAAAAATGGAAAATATTCCAATTGATCTTAATTTGGCTTCAGAATAATTATTCTTGAGAAATATATCAAAATATTCTTTAAAGATTGTAACGAATAATATTAGAGCCCCTGAAAAATAGAATATATCCTTAAACGAATTTCCAATTCCTCCAGGATCCATTATTTCTGTTCCCGCATCAATAAAAGTTCCAATTGTAGATATAATATAAACTAAAAAATAATATTTTAAATCCTTACGTTTAAAATAAACTATTACAGTAATAAATAAAGTTATTATTCCTAAAATTACAATCAGAAATTTTAATTCTGGATAAGTTTGCATGATTCTTCCTTAATTCTCTGTTATTTTATTAGAAATGAAACTAAAATATAACAAAAAAATTTTATATACTTTTAATTAACCGAATATATTTATTAAATATATATTTTTATGGTAAAATTGTCAATAAAGAATACTTTTCAAAATTAATAGTTTTTATTTACGACGTTTTAACTTTATATGGATGTTCTTCAAAAATTTCTATTCAACATCATATGAGTCAACCTTAGAAAAGCATTTTCCACATGAATACCTGTTTTCGCAGATGTTTCAATATAAACACTATTATATCGTTGAGCAAAATCCCTTGCTATATTTGAGTCTATACATTCTCCTATGTCCCTAATTAAATCCATTTTATTTCCAATTAATATGAATGGAGTATTTATTCCAAGAGATTGATGGAGTTCTCCTAGCCATGTTTTCATTTCATAAAAAGTTGCAGCTCTTGTAAGATCGAATACTAATAGAGCTCCATGAGCGCCATCATAAAAGCTTTGTCTGAGAAATTTAAACCTATCCTGTCCTCCGATATCCCAAATTGTCATCTTAGCTTTTTTATTTGGGTGAATTTCAATAGTCTTACTCATAAAATCTACACCAATTGTGATTTTATAATTAGTTTGAAAAGTATTTGTTATAAATCTATGAAGTAAACTAGTTTTACCTACTGCACCGGGTCCTGTTAATATTACCTTATACATATAATCAATGTGATCATTGTGCATACTCAAATACCTCAATTAGTTTCCTTTTTTATTTAAAATTAAATATTCCTTAATTAAAGAGAAAAAATATTTCAATTAATGAAATTATATTTTACTTTTAGATTTATTTATATTTTTTTCAGTATAAAGTATTAAATTAAAATATTCAAATAAGAATTGATACTATTTCTTTTGATAATTACAAATAATTTAATTTAAACCTTATAACTTTTTATAAAAATTAAAAACATTAAAAGTTTTTATATTTGAGTTGTAAGTGCTTAGAATTAAATAAGATTAATAGACTATATTTTTAATTATGAATTTACGAAAATTTAAAAAGATAAGATCTGAACCTGTCAATTTAGTTCTTATATCTATTTCTCTACTCATTTTTGGAGGACTAGGTATAATTTTCATTACTCAGATGGAAACAACACCTGGTTGGATTTGGTCAGATTTTCAAGATCAATATCCAATAGATGTCTTTGCTTTACCAGCTGATGATCTTGATAAAGATGGAACTAATGATATAATTATTTATTTAGATATTGAAGTTTTAGATTCAAATGAAGAAGAAGAATTAACTCACGCTAATAATCCTCAATTTGGAGGTATTATTGCATTTAATAGTATTAATGGAGTTAAAATTTGGAATAAAGAATTTGAAGGGCCTGTAAAGAAAGTTTTCCCAATTGCAGATATAAACAGTGATAATACATTGGATTATTTAGTTAGTGTTGCAACCGTTGATGAAAATTGGGTTATTAAATATGGGTTTGATGGGAAACCATATAAAGAACCATTAATATATTTCGATCAATTTGACAATTTTATTATAAGTGGTAATAATGGGTCAAAAATCGAAACAGATGCTAATTTTGATACATATGGAATTATTGATTGTGTTAGTCTGAGTGATCTCTCTGAATCCTTTGAAGATTTCTTTTGTTTAGAAATCTCTAATAATACCATTGATGTTCCTTTCAATGTAAATTTAACTAGCTATTTTATCGATGGTACAAAAAAATATAATAAATATACTGGAAATACGATAGAATATAAAAATTTGTATAACAATCCAAAAGATATTCCTGAAATTAGGTTGTATAATCATAATGGATTGGAACAATTAATATTTAAAGATAATAATAATATACTTCTTTTAGATACTGCTAATTTAAGTTATTCAGATCCAATTTATAATATTTCAATGTCATCAAATATACAGTCCTTTGATATTATCAAAGATTTAGACTCAGATGATAATTTTGAAATCTTTGTTCTAACAGAAAATGGTACACATGTCATTATTGATATATATAGAGGGATAGACGGAACACTTTTAAATTCTTTTGATTTCCAACTAAATTATGAACCTGAAAGCCTAGAATTAAAGGAAATTGGATATGATGAGGATATTAATGAAGCTTATATTTATATTAGAAATTTCGATTATGAAGAAATCCCTTCAAATAATAATACAAGAGTTTATAATGAGATATATGTATATAAAATTGATGCAAGTACAAATGATCTCATTTGGGAGTATCAAAAAATCACAGAGCAGCCTATAAGATTTTACGCATTAGATGATGATCTAGATGGTGATAAAATTAATGAGCTGGTCTTGGTTAAGGAAATCCAACCTTTTCTCTCTCCTAATAAAATTAAAAGATTTTACATTAAAAATGTAATAAAAAATGATAATTTAGTCATAATTGATACCGATACTGATGTTAATCGTTTAATGACTATCGATGATTTTAATAACGATAACAAAAAGGATTTATTAATTATTGGATGGCAGAGAATTACCATATTGTCTACTAAAAACCCTGTTGCTGTATGGCTTTCTTCTGACTTTCCATTTGGAATTCCTCTTTTTATATTATTTGTAGCATTTATTTTTATTGGAATATTATTATTGATACGTAATAGTAGGAAATTGAATCTAAGACGAAAAGAAATCTTTAGAAAAATAAAAAAAAGCAAATTGGTGATATTCGTCAATTTTATGACAATTATGTTGATGTCAATTACATTTTTCCTATTTCTTTTACAAATTAATATATTTAATCAGATACTTATTGCTGGATATAGTATGACCGATATTACAGTTGCATTTATTTCAGTTTCAATTATATGGTATGGAATGTTACCATTAACAGCTGCTATATTTAATCATTTTGCACCTCATTTTGCTTTCTTTTTTATTAAATTGCGTGATTTATTTTTCAAGATTTCAAAGAAATATCACAATGATATTATTGTACTAGATATGGAAAACAGAACAGATGTTGGAACGTTAATTAAAATCCAAAGAGTTATTTTACCATTATTACTATCAATTGCAATAGGATTCTATTCATATAATACTTTATCTCCGATCCTTGGTTATACAATGAAATTTACAAGGTTTGGTTCAACAGAATTTTTTGATTTTATTGTTGGTTATAATCTTTTATGTATACTTCCAATGATATTATCATTTATTTTATTTTCTTTTTTTATAGCTGGCAATTATTTATTGGATGATGCTGGAATAGTATACTTCCGTCAATCAAAAAAACATAGAAAACCAGGAGATGTTGAATCGATAAGTGTATGGTCTCAATCAATGATTAAGGGAGTAGCGGGAATATCTGCTTTAGTAACTTTTTTCCAATTTCTTTCAAATGTAGATTTTAGTGGATTTTTCCAAGAAGAAATGATAATATTTGGAACTTTCATGGTAATAGTAATTTTTTGGGGAACTCCATTTTTCACTGCTTTTTCATATATTTTACTTTCACAAGAAATAATGGAGTTTTCATTAGAAGATAACACTCAGC
Source organism: uncultured archaeon (assembly GCA_964525635.1). Lineage (GTDB taxonomy): Archaea > Asgardarchaeota > Lokiarchaeia > Sigyniarchaeales > SOKP01 > JAFGOA01. The sequence continues at coordinate 23,046 of CAZGJX010000030.1, read as the reverse complement.
GGCTATATAAGAAGATGGAGACAAAAGGATACGTTATAAAACCTAAAAAATTAACAAATCTCTATCCATCTGGGTTACCAATAAAAAATAAAGAAGACAATGATTAATTTCTATCAATTTTATTTTTTTTTATTTTTTTAAATTCTTAAACTAAGTGGTATTTTAATCAATTAATGGATGAAATATATGAAAATGAGCAATTTTTTTTTAACAAACAAACGATATCTATTCTTGTTGAATTTTTAAAGCAATATACTAATCCTTGTATATTATGTGTACCTAAAGTTGGTGAAGCTTGTGTAAGGCAACATTTAAAATGTAGTATTTTAGATATAGATACAAGATTTGCTAATATCTCTGGTTTTCATAAATTTAATATTAAAAAACCAGTATGGATAGATGAAAAATTTGATATTATTCTATGTGATCCACCTTTTTTCAATGTTAAGTTATCACAATTGTTTAAAGCAATAAGATTATTAAGTCAATTTGATTTCACACAATATCTTTTAATAAGCTTTCTTGTTCGTAGATCCAAAAAACTTTTACAAGTGTTCTCTCCATTCAATTTACAATCCTCAGGTTATTATCCATCTTATCTAAACGTGGAGATGATTGAGAAAAATAAAATTGAATTTTTCACAAATCTACCTAAAGACAAATTGAAAATATTAAATTCCGAATAATTAATATCCACAAAAATTATTAATTATAATATTATTATTCAGCTTGTTAATCAAAAAAACTCAAAAGGAAAACCTTAATTATTAATCCTTTTTAAAGAATAATATAACAAAGGTGAAATAACAAAAAATGGTAGATAGAGTCATTCCTTATTTAATTAATTTAGGGGACATTATTCCTACTAGGGCCCTAGCTACACTTTTAAATGAAATGGCTATGGGTTTAGTAGAATTGATTGATATTTATGGTGTTAAATTAAAAAAGCTTGGAAAAGTTCATCACATTACAGCATGTTTTTGGCCAGTTCGGTTGATTCCTTTAAATGAAACTCGTGCTTGCGTATGCTCTTATCTTCTAAATACACAGGAAACATTATATCTGGGTAAATTTAAAAAAATTCCTCCAAAACCAGATAATGTAATAACTGGGGCAGATCCAGTTTCTTTTTTGACATCGTTAGAAAATTATAATAAAAGACATCTAAGTAAATCCTCTAATTTTAATAGAGGAAAAATAATTCAAGAGGCATTATTTACTGCTGCTGATATTGATTATTTCAAAACTTTTTTTCTAAATCAATATAATATAAGTTCCTTTTCAAATTCTTATTTCTTATTAGAAGGAGATCCTATTTCTAAAAGTGTTAATCAGATAAAAATGGTTCAAGATATATATGAATTTATTGAGCAAAAGGATGTAAAAATGCTTGATAAGTATAGTGAAATAATAATCTCATTGTGTGAAAAATGGGTTAAAAAAGGAGCTCAAGAAGCTGATAAATTTAGGGATACAAAGATCGATACAAGTGAAGAGGAAAAACAACTCGCCATATTAAATAAAGAATTGCAACAAGAGAAAGAAAGAGACTTGCATGCAACTCCAGAAGAATTAATTAAATCGGGTAAATATAAAATAAATGATAAAACAGGTGAATTTCAAAATAATATTGATTCATTTAAAAATTCCATTGGAAGAGTAAAAAATGCTGTTGATAAAAAGGAGCTTTTTCTACTTGATGAAGCAATGAAAGAATTAAATATGAGATATGCAGAATTGGGAAATTCGATTAATAGATATCAAAATGAAATTAATCAGCTACACAGAAATATAGATCGAGAAATTTCAGATATAGAGAAAATGCATCAAATGAGAATTACTGATTTAGAGAGAAAAATTGCTGATGTCGAAAGGCAGATTGAAAACAAGCATAGTGATCTTAGCAGTAAAACTGTATCTGCTGAAGAGATAGTGACTACTATAAAACGAGTGAAACAAGCTTGTTTAGACAATATAGAATATGTAAAAGATCAGGAAATGAATGGTGTACAACAATTTCTTAAGAACTACACAATAGAATTAAAAACTAAAGATGTTGTGGTTGGGATTCCTATATTTATATTTCATTTTACAGATCCAAACACTAAAAGAACAACAAAAAGAGTACCTGTCCTTCCTATTTTAGTTGATAACTCGAAAATAGTATCGACTAAAGTTAAAGAAAAATTTAGGAGTAAACTTGAAGATCTTATGAATAAATATAATCCAGTTATTAATTTAGTTGAGAAAGAAGGCGATAAGTCAAATCTTATGGATCAAATTAAGAATCTAGATACTCAACTTGAGCAAGCCATTAGTGATCTTCGCGTAAAAAGGATTTTAGGTAAAAGAGTATCAGAAAAAGCGCAAGAAGTCATTAATGATTTAGTTTGGTAATTTATTTGGATTAATCTTAAATGTTAAATTTTTTTTTTATATTTTAAAATAGAAGAAATTTAAATGATCTCCTATAAATAAAAGTTAAATATCTTAAAATATAGCATGATTTTTTAATATTTTTTAATACAAAACACACACATCCTTGATAACAAATTAATTTTCCATTTTCTAATTAGTGTAATATGAGAACGTAGATTTAGAAGTTTTAATTATAATTACAAAATACTAAATGGAGTAATAAACATAAATAGATGATGAAAAAATATCTAATAAAATTATTCATCATAAACATGAGTATTTTTCTAGTTTTTACGTTCTTTTACATATTTATTGAATATTAATAATCTTCTTTTAAAGCAATATAATTAAGGCATTCCTAATTCAATTATAATAAAAGATTACATTAAATATGGAAGTATCAATACAAAATGAGTAAATATTAATTAAGATATAAAAAAAATTTTTTGTTAATTATACTATTTTTCGATAATTTTACTTATTTTTCAATTATCTTATGGTGGAAGATCAATCAATCCAACATACGCTTGAGCAATCAACATTGCATCTACAATATCAATGGACCCGTCTCTGTTTACATCTGCTTCTTCTGGATAAAAGGGTTGAGGATCAAGTGCTACATAGTAATAAGCTGTCAAAAGAGCATCAATAATATTGACATCCCCATCGTGATTTACATCTCCATTATGAAATGTATATACAGTCACAATAACAGAGTTAGAATCTGTTTGTTCATCTCCATCATAAACTGTACAAGTGAAAGTGTATGTTCCTTCAGTTAGATCATCAACATTGATGTTGATTTGACTACCCTTACTCCATGAACCGGAATCTATAGTTTGACCATTTCGAGTAATTATATAAGTTGTTGGATTATTATCCGTTGCAATCCAAGTAATTAAATTACCAGTATCTCCTTCTAGATATTCAAAATCTGAAGGTTTATCAATAATAACTGGTGGACCAATCACAGTTAAAATGACAGAATCTGAATTAGATGAATCATCAGCATCATTAACGATACAAGTATAGATATAGATTCCAGAAGGACGATCATCAACATTTACTGTTATTGGATTCCCAGAACTCCAAGAACCGGTGGAAACCAAAAGTCCATTTTGAGTGATTTTATAAACAGTGGGATTATCATCTGTTGCTGACCATGTGATTAAATTACCTATATCTCCCATTTGATAATCAATATCTGTAGGAGAATCAATATTTGGTGGAACTGGTATAGTTGGGGTAGGATCGGGAGAATTAGATGGTCTTAAATTAAGATATAATCGTGCTTTTACTGCCATTGTATCGACTGTATAAACGGTTGCTTGTTGATTATAAAGATTATTCACATTCAGCCATCCTTTCCAATATTGTGTTGAATAAAGGTACCAAAATGCATTATTACAAATAGGGATTTCTGGTTTCTCTTTAGCTAAAATCTCTTGCATTTGAGAAACAATAGAAGCTGTTTTTACAGGATCATTTGCTGTAACTTCAAATTGTTTGTAAAGATCATTATAACTTGAGTTTTGCCATGATGATGCATTTTTATTATGTAAATGTTCACCTCTTAAACCATCAAGTACTTTTAATGATGATTTAAGTAAATCTGGACCTTGGTTCTGCAATGCTAAATCAAAATTTCGATCATTGACTAGTATTACCCAATCAGCTTGACTAACATCAACTCTTACAGTTGGGATACCAATACTATACAAATCATTTGCTAGTAAATCCGTAGCTGCATTTATATCAGTCCATCCTAGGACGTTAATGATTTCATAATTACCTATAAGGGTACCTCCTCCATCAGATTGATTTGTTCTTGTAAACCAATATGCACCATTCCATTTACAATGTTTTTCCAAAATTTTTGTAGCCATAGTTGGATCATAAGAAATTTGATATTGTGCATCGATAGCAGGATCATATTCATTTGTATGCGATGGACTATCAGGTGATAAGAACCCTTGGCTTGCTCTAGTCCAATCTCCCTCTAAACAATAATCTGGATAGATATCATAATTTATAGAATAAGCAAAAACATCTCTTATCCATTTTTCATTAAATGGATATTTGATTTGATTTGGTACAAGTGAAATAACAGGTCCTAGACCAAGAAAATATGGTTTATTAAGATTTCTTTCATAATATGTATTAATGTATTCATTAGTTTGTAAAGCAGAGACTACATTTTCGAAATAGGTCGAGTGTAAATCTATATTACCAGCAAGTAATGCCTCATTTCTAAGTTCATTAGTATTAAATATTTGATTTGATATATATTTTGGTATTCCATCAATAGAGGAAGTTGGAGCATTGGGTAAGTCCTGGTAAATATTCCCAAATCCCCACCAATCATCTCTTAATCTCAATCTCTCGTCTGTACCATCAGTATTTAAATAATAAGGTTCATATGGGCCCGAATAGACCTTATAGGCGGAATTATATGCTGGATCGTAAAAGTTAGGTTGCCATAAAGATAAATCCCCGTTCATATAATCATATTCTCCGCTCACATATAGATCTGCTTTAACAAGATCTAACACATCCTTATCTAAAATTGGGATATCTGTAGTTATTAATTCTATTATTTTTCGACTGTAATTAAAACTAGGTTTTAAATCAATTCTTATAGTATTAGTATCTATAATCAAAAAACTATCGACTATTTTCGTAAAATCGCTTTTATATTTATATTGATTAGCTGCTGTTTCATAACTGGCGATTACATCTGTAGCAGTTATACTTTCACCATTAGAGAATTTAGCATTAGGATTAAGAGAAATAATAAGTTTACTACCATCAGCATTCCAAGTATAAGAAGTACCTATAACAGGAATTATCTCATTATCAACAGTATTCATACCAAATAAAGGTTCGAACATTAGGGCATATCCAAAAACAGGATTTGGATCCCAGGGATTACCACCCCATTGAACTCTTTTCCAATAACCTGAGCTTATAACAGTTTCTTCTCTGAGATTAGTAGGATTAGTGACTTGTGCAACAGGTAATGTAGGCAATATAAGTGTTATTAAAAATGTGCAAATAATTGAAAAACCTATTTTTCTTTTTTTATTTGTATTCATATTATTGTCAATTTTTTATAATTGGATTATATTAAAAATAAAAGCTAATCATATATAAAATTTTATGTTATAAATCACTTTAGCAGTAATATTATAGGAATATAAAAAATTTTTAAAGCCAAATAAATAATAATTTTGATGAGGATTTTTGTTTTGATTTTTTAACTTGTATAATGATCTATAAGTTCTGAATTTTTAAGATTGATTTTTATTAGAATATTAAATTATAACTTTTAGTCTTTTGTTAGGAATTTCAATAATTGTGGTTTAAATATACATAAAAAAGAAATAAAATAATTAAAAAACCTTTTTTCTTCATTTTAAAAAATATTTAGATTCAGATCAATTTCAATTATTCATTTAAATGCATTGGTTTACCACAACATTCTGGGATTGATTGATATCCACATTCTTTAGAACAACAACATAATAAATAATTATCTTTAATTATCATGGATTTATCACAACAAACTGGAATAGCCATTTCTTTCCCACATTCTTCACAAAATAAATTCATTTTTATCATCTCTTTTTATCATTAGTATAAATATATATTTATCAATTCTAAAGTGAACTGTTTTGGAAATATAAAAAACCTATAAATTTAATTTACATTAATTAAGTAAAAAATAAAGAAATTCTATAAAGAATAAATAAGGACGTTAAATAACCATCTAACTTAGTTATAATAAATTTAATTTTTATTTATATTTATTTTTCTTTTCTAAATAATAAACTCATTAAAATGGCTAAAAAATTAATAGTTAAAATAATTTTTTTTATATATATTCTCTAGTTCTTAAATTTAAATTAATATCTTCATTATTTAATTTGGTGAATAATATGGATATCGAATCTACAGTCGCTAAGGAGATTATGACTCCACACGTTATTATGTTAGATAAAAATTCAAAATTAAAAGATGCTATTGAATTACTTGATATACATAAAATATCTGCCATTTTTATCTATAATGAAAAGCAGAATGAATATTATATCATTACTAAAACAGATATTATTCAATTTCTTAATGAAGGGGGGTTATATAAGGAGGATATGGCAGAAATACTGATTAAGGATATTATGAAAGGACCTGTAGAATTAATCGATGTTAAAACCCCTATTGATAAGATCATTAGATTTTTAACAGAAAATAATTATAAACGAGTTTTAATTTCTGAAAATAGAAAAGCTGTTGGTGTGGTCTCTACAAAAGATATTATGAAGTTTAACAATACTTATTTTAAACCAGCAAAACCACAGATCCTATTGTTTATGGATAATTTTAATAGCACATTTATTGCTAAACATATATATGAAGAAAATATAGAGGATGGTATAAGTAAAGATTTGATTGATATTTATGGTGGAGCTTTAACTTCTATTTCGATTATCACAAACCATATTATTAAGGAGTCAGGAACTATGCGTCAAATGATAAAGGATAGACGGTCAATTTTACTAGAACCATATAAGGGAATAACAGGTATTTTGATTAGTGATTATAATTCCATTGAATTAAAACGAAAATTACAAGTTGCAACCAAAAAATTTTATCAAAAACATAAAAAAGTAATAGATGCAAGTCATAATCAAGATTCGGGTATTTCTATTGAATTAGATATTAATCCAGCAATATCTATATTTAATGATGAATGAGTCTAAACATGAATTTTGTTAGAGGAAAAGAAATTGATTATATTTTTTATTGATTATTTTATAAATTCTTTCATAATCATATGTGTATTTGTATTTAATATACCTTCAATTGGATCAATCTTTTTTGCAAAAGAATTATACAATATATCCATAGAATCTACTTCAATTTCCGCACATATATCATAATCTCCTGTTAATGAAAATACTTTTTTTATTTCTGGAACTTGATTAAGCTTATTTAATACATTTGACATGGATTTATGAGATATTTTGCAAAATATAAGGGCTTTTATCGTCATTTTTGTTCAATTTTTTGTTTTTTAAATTTTTTTAATTTTATCAATAAATAAAATATCTATTTTCTTGATTCCATCAATTTTTCTTATATCTTTATTTATTAGATTATAAATATCTTTTATTGAATTAGTTTTGATATTTAATAATAAATCATAGGTTCCAATTAAAGATTGTACACAACATACTCCATTAAGTTTTATTAGTTTAATTGGCAGAATATTTAGTAATCCTTGTCTAATATTTAATAAAATATATGCATTTACTTTATTTCTTGTTTCATGAGCATATCTAAATAAAATTGAGATTGTTAATAAAAATATAACAATAATAAGAAATTCTACTGGAAAATATTCGCCAGTAAAGATCACTCCTATCAATAATGCACATGTGGGTTCGATAACTGTTAGAATGCTAATCCATTGACTATATGTTAAATTATAAGGGCTCCAATATACACTAGCAATAAACATTAATACATATGGAATAATTGTGGAGAAAATTACTAATGTAATCATATCCCAACTAAATAATATATTGAAGATATTTGAAAATTCTTCGAAAAAAATGATTATTTCATTATTTAAGTTATTTTCAATAGGAAATAAATACATTAAAATAATAAATGGAAATAATGTAGCGATACCCAATAGAAAAATAAGGGAGATCTTAATTAACATCCTGATCATCTTAAAATTAACGTTTTTGTTAATTAATTTGACTTCAAGAGGAGTATAAATATCTTTCCTAACACCAATATGTAAAAAAGATACACATACAGCAAATAAAATAATATAAAACCATCCTGTAAATGAAGAAGAAATACTTGATTTCACTGGATCTTGAAGTTTTATGTATATAATAATTGAAATACTAAAAATTAGAATAAGAAGATAAAGTGTTTTAAAGATATCTAATCTTTCTAATCTTATTCCATGTTCATAAAAAGCTATGATAATTATACTTAATTGAAATCCTATTAAGGCAAATGATATTGATGTTATCTTTAATGCGAAAAAATATCCAAAAATATGTAATATTATCCCAAAAAAACCCAGTAATAAAAAATATATAATATATCTAAGATTTGAGAAACCTTCATTCTTTTCTAATATATGTTTAAGGACTTGTCTTATAGATATTTTATTTTTATCTGTAAATTTATTATTATAAAAAATTAAAATTATTGATAATAAAAATAATATAACTCCAGAAAGAAAAAACCTTAAAAAAACAACCATAATTATTGATGTAGAATTAAATAATCCAGACACTAATACAGGAACAAAACTCCAAAAAAGATTTGCAATTATTATATGAAAAATATATTTATTATGCATGTTTAAATCATAGAATTAATCTTGTTAAATATAAATTATTACATAAATAATTTTAGAACTTATTTTAATTCAACTTGGAGTTGTTAATAATTTTTATTTAATAGGATTTGGCTCATTTTTATTAATTATAATTGATTACTTCATTAGATTAATAATCAAGATAGAATTGAAAAGAGCTAATTTTAATTATGAAGGAAGATTTAGAAAAACTCTCAAAAGAAGAATTAATTGAATATATAGAAGATATTTCGAAAAACTGGCTGGCCATAGATGGGACATGGTTTGTTGCTGTTGAAAAGAAATACGGGCTCGATATTGCAATGCAATTAGATAAAGAATCATGGAAGATTTTTAGTCCTATAGAAGCCAAGCGGATTATGAAAAAATTTGAAATTCCTGAAAAAGAAGGCATTCCTGCTCTAATAAAAGCTTTAAAATATAGAGTTTATGCTAATATTAACAAACAAGAAATAATTGAAATTTCAAAAAATCGATGTGTTTTTAGGATGAATAATTGCCGAGTACAATCGGCTCGAAAAATTAAGGGATTACCTGACTTTCCATGTAAATCTGTAGGTATCATTGAATATTCGGAATTTGCTAAAACCATAGATTCAAGAATAAAAACGAAATGCTTAACATGCCCTCCTGATAAGCATCCTGATAACTATTATTGTGCATGGGAATTTTTACTTGAAGATTAAATAATTTATAAAGTCTTAATTCTAATTATTACAACTTTTTCTATTTAATCATTATTTAAGATTAATATTTGTATCAAACCAAAGCTTTAAAGATATGACTATATTATCATATATTAGAAAATCGATGTAAGAGTTAAAATCTTAAAATGTATAATACTGATTTTTTTAATGATTTTAGAGAAAATGAATATATCTTAATAAATGAATATCTAGAAATCTTGAATCAATTAAATAAAATTATAAAAGAATTAAGAGAAAATTATTTAGAATATGAAAAAATAATAAATAATGATAACATAATTACTATTGAAGAATATAATCAATTAGTAACTATTTTTGATAATTTATTTGAAAAATCAAAATCTTTAAAAAAGATTTATGAAGAAAATTTAAGTTTCTTCAATAGTATTAAGGTTTTATTAGATAATTCTGAACAAATGGTTGAAAAATTCAAATATATACGCGGAGTGCACATAGTGGTTTTGCCCACTCTGTAATGACGAAAAAAGGCTATTTCTATAGTATTAATCATGATGTATTAACAACTATTTTTAAAATATTAGATGATATACTTGGTAAAAAATCAGAATTATCTATCGATGTGAATAATGGAGATTTAAGTTTATTATTCAACCAAATTGGAAATGATTTTGGAAAATTATTACAATATTATATCCCAGATGTTCTGTATAAGAAAGTTCCTGAGACGGTGGAAAAGTTTCTAAACAGTTTACACAACTTAGAAGCAAAGTCTCAATTAATTCCAAAATTTAGAGAAAAAGACTTTTTTATTGAAACAATTAATTTATCTATAGATGGATTAAATATATTAAAAGAAAAATTCTATAATAAACTGAGTAGCAATACAATAAAGATTAATAAAATTCTTAAGAATAAAGGGATTGCTAAATTATTGGAATTAAATAAATCTGATTATGATAAAGTAATATTTAACAATATCTTTTAATAGAAATAATAGCGCTTATTTAATTTTATTCAATTAATTTTGAAAAAGGAATAATTAAAAATTATAAATACAATTTAATTATATTCATATTCATAATTCTTTAATTAAAAAAACTTAAATTGATCAATAAAAAGGTAGATATAATTATGTCTGAGGAAGAATTAAGAAATCAAATTAGTGAAAAACAAGATGAAATAACAAAAATAGAAGAAGAAATTACCAAAAAAGAAGCTTCAGCAGAGAGAGAAATCGAAGCTGATTTTGATGAGAAGATTAAGACTACAAGGGATACTCTAAAAACTGAGCAAAGCAATTTAGATGAAGCTACTCAAAAAGCGGAAGAATGGAATACAAAAGAAAAAGAATTAACTACTCTCGTTAAAGATTTAACCAAAAAGGTTGATACATTAAAGAAAGAAAAAGCTAAAGCACTTAAGAATAAATTAAATGATATCGAGAAGGAAAAGAAATCAAGAATCGGAGTTATTGATAAAGAGATAAAAGGTATAGAAAAACAATTATCAAAATTACTAAAAGCTATGGCAGCTGAATCTGAAGAATAGTATTTTTTTTATTTCAAATTATTTTATTTTTTAACTTTTTTTAAAATCTTTGTATATTATAAAAAAAAGATTGACTCAAATAATTTACTTACATTTATGATTATCTAATCTCTATATTTTCAAATTCTGGTATATTAATTTCATTATATCCCTGATTTTTAAGATAAAGTTTTACTCGTTTTAATGTTCTATCAAAGTATTTTTCATATAAAAATATAGGAATTGCACAGAATCCACATATAATAAATGGTAGAAAAAATAAAATTAAAGGAATTAAGAATGCAGGATCTCCTGGATTATGTTTTATTAATGCATCATTTGTAATGACATAATAAAGAATCAGTGTTGAAAATCCTACAGTATATTCTACAAATCCCTTATATATTTTATATACTCCATTAATGTCAACATTTTTTCTTTTATCTTTAAATGTTCTATAAGATACAATTCCTGAGTCTTCTAGAGCCCATAAAATAAAAAATAATAGTAGGACAAATGGAAGAAAAAAGAATGTACCTAAGAATGTAGCTTCTGCAACAAATAATTCAGATGGAGCATATCCATATCGAAATAAATGACCTAAACCTATCTGTACAAAATAAGCTGATATGACAAATGATAAAAAACCTGCCATAATTGAACGGAAAATTAATTTCGAAGCATAAATTTTTGTCGAGGGAAGACATAATCCATAGAATGGTTTCTGTCTGAATATATAAAAAATACGATGTATTTTTACAAATCCTTTATTAGTATATGGTGCGATAAAAGATATAATAATAAACATTAAAATAGGAGCTCCATATAAAAATAATATATCCGTCCATAGAGGACCTGGTAATAGATTAATAAAATGTGATACAAACTCTGGAGGCATTTCTAATCCAAATAAAACTCCTTTTGTACTTGGACTTGCTAGAAAAATTATCAAACCAATAAAAAAAAATGATATAATAAATGAAATTAAAAGAAAAAGAAACCTTTTATTAAATAAAGAAATTTTATCTGACATTTTTATTACAGCATTATTTTATAAAATTAATTTTAATCATCATTTTTAAATTATTATTTTTCCAAACAATCGAATACTTGCACGTAATTTAAAGCTGATTTTAGAAAATAAATCGTGATTCCTTATTTTTAATATAAGTTATATTATCGAAATATAACTTTTTATAAATTAAGGGGTAATTCTCGACCTTTTTGTTTTATTTTTTGTTTTATTTCTGCCGAGAAATATTTTAGCTCTTCATATAACCAAGATAACAATCTTAATTTAGAATTAAGAATTTCAATTTCTATATCAGATTCGATTATTTCCATTTTATTTTAGTCATATGATTATTAATAAAATGATTTTTCAAAGTCAAATAAATAATGAAATAATACATGTATGATATGTATTTTACTATATCAAATATTTTAAACAAGAAGAGTTTCTAATTTTCTTTCTGTTAAGAACAATTCACTAACTAGTACAAATTTTTTAATTAGAGTTTTTTTATCAGTAAAGAAGTCTATTTTGTATACTTCAATTATACCATCATCATTTAGAGGAATATGATCTAATAATTCTTGTAAAGCCTCATCTAAAGAAAAATTCTCAAATCTTAGGTTCTGTCTCAATTTTCCTCTAAATTTTGCAAGATAGAATTTTTTAAATATACTCATGACTCCTCATATAGGTAAATTATTACTTATTATAACCCAAATTTTTATACCCATTAAATCTCATAAAAATCTACATTAATAAATATAACTAAAAATTAAAGTTTAAAAATGATAGCTGAAAACTGATGAAATAGCCCTCAATCTTTTCAATTTTGATAATTTTTACTAATTTAGTCTTTTGATTTGTGTGTAAAAATTTTAAATAAAAATTATAATTTAAAAATCATTCTCTAATATACAATATCATTTATTGATTTTTATCATGTCACAAAAAAACAAAATACCACAACCAGAAGAAAATCTTAAATTCATTGATGTTCATTGTCATCTACCATTTCCTAGACCTAAGAAAAATGATTCCTTACCATCAAACGATATTCAATTTAAAGAATATTTCGAGAATGGAGGATTATACTTAATAACAAGCACTATTGATATGAAAACTTTGAACTTGACAATAAAGTTCAAAGAAAAATACAGAGATAATTATGGTTTTACTTGTGGTTGGGCTCCCCAAACAGTAACATTTACATCTAAAGATATTTATAATAAATTCTGGGAAGAATGGAAAAATTATATATTGGATAATCAAGAAGAATATTTAGCAATAGGAGAAATTGGCCTTGATTTCCATCATGCTAAATCTTTAGAAAAACGAAATAGACAAATAGAAGAACTGGAGAAAATCTTTAATTTAACAAGAGATTTAAATAAACCATATGTTCTTCATATTAGAAATCCTTCAAATCAGGATCATGATAAAAACAATCCTGACCATCGATATAATCAAGATGATAGTGCAACAAAAGAAATACTTCGAATGATAAATGAATTTAAAATAGATCCAAGAAAAGTATTGTTTCATTGTTTTTCTGGTCCTAAAAAATATAGCCGTATTCTAGTTGAAAAAGGTTTTCTTTTATCTGTACCTAGTTCTGCATATGGTTTTAAACGATGGAGGGAAATAACAAATGAAGCTCCACTTGAATCATTATTAACAGAGACAGATAGCTACTATCAACATCCCTTCAAAAGAGGACCATTGAATGTTCCAACAAATGTTAAATATTCAATTGCAGCAATAGCATATTCACATAAAATTGATCAAAAAATTGTGAGTAAAAAAACAATCAAAAATGCTATTAGATTTTTCAATTTAAAATAATCTTTTGATTTTAAAATTATAAATTAATCCTTAAAGATACTTTATCATTTTTAATCAAAATATTGCTTGGAATTAGATTTTATACATTACTGAATTTTGTATTTACCCAAAAAAAAGAATATAATAAAACTTAATATGTCAATGAAGAATATGTTTAAAGATTTTTTGATTTTTAGAAATTGTTTTAAGTAATTCAAGCATTATTTAAAAGTATGGTTAATGAATAGATAAAGAGGAAAAATATTTGCAGATGTATTGTGAGAAATTTGAATATAAAATTAAACAAAGAATAATAAGAAAGGGTCATTGGAAAAAAATAGGATTTTATATATGTTATGTCCTGAATTTGGATATGATTTTGAAGTCCCAAGAATTCTATAGATTTTGCAATATTTTATCTTTCTAAATTATTTGAATTGATAAAAAACATAATTCATTAAAGAGTTGAAATTTATGCATATAGCAATGCTTGCACCTATTGCGTGGCGAACTCCTCCTAAGAACTATGGTCCTTGGGAATTGGTCGTTTCTTTATTGACTGAGGGATTAGTTGATAAAGGAATTGAGGTCACTTTATTTGCAACAAAAAACTCTTTAACTAAAGGAAATTTAGTGGGAGTTTGTCCCGAAGGTTATGAGGAAAATAAAGAATTATTACCCAAAGTGTGGGAATGTTTACATATTTCAGAATTATTTGAGAAAGCTGGCAATTATGATATAATTCATAATCATTTTGATTTTTTACCATTAACATATTCGAAAATGACATCAACTCCTATTTTAACCACAATTCATGGTTTTTCTACTCCAAAAATTTTACCAGTCTATCAGAAATATAATAAACAATGTTTTTATGTCTCAATAAGTAATGCTGATAGAGCTCCAGAGTTAAATTATATTGGAACAGTATATCATGGTATTGATTTAAATCAATTTTCATTTTGTCCAGAACATGGAGATTATCTTATTTTTTTAGGGCGTATTCATCATGATAAAGGTGCTAAAGAAGCAATTGAAATAGCTAATAATTTTGGGATGAAATTAATTATGGCAGGGATTATACAAGATAAAAAATATTTCAATAATTACATAAAACCTCATCTTGATAAAAAAAATGTTAATTATATAGGAGTTGTGAATCCTAAAATAAGAAATAAATATCTAGGAGGAGCTTATGCTTTAATTCATCCTATAAATTTTAATGAGCCTTTTGGTCTATCAGTTATTGAAGCTATGGCTTGTGGAACTCCTGTAGTAGCATTTAATAAGGGTAGTATGCCAGAAGTAATTAACAATGGCAAAACAGGCTTTTTAGTTGATAATAAAAAAGAGGCTATTAAAGTTTTAAAATCAATTAAATTAATTAATCGCTTAGATTGTCGTAATTGGGTTGAAAAAAGATTTAATGTAGATAGAATGGTTAAGGATTACATTAAAATTTATGAAAAAATTATAATGATGAAAGCAAATGATAATATTATTAAAATAACTTAATTAATACTTAGTTTATTTCAAATAATAATATCAACAATGATTTATCTAATTATTTGTAGTATTAGTTCGAATATTTTTATCCCATTTCCAGAAACTGTTTTTGGGAATGCTTTTTTCATAGTATTATTTACTTCATTCACATCAACATTGATAAAAAATTTTTTTTCTTTGTTTATCAGTAAATTAAATTTATGGATATAGTTTATAAAATTTCATTTTATTATTCTTATCATAATTACTTGAATATTTAATATTCAAGATATATTAGAGGAAATTTAATTTGAGGATAATTGATTTAAGCGGTTCTTGGAATTTATATATAAATGAAAGAAAAGAAACAATCCCATTTAATATCCCTGGAGATATATTCTCTGCGTTGATTGAAGCAAAAAAAATACCACACCCTTATATAGGAACTAATGAATTAGATATTTTATGGGTTGGTAAAAAAGATTGGAGCTGTTATCGTTCATTTATTGTTTCAAAAGAATTACTTGCTGATAAAGAGCTTTTTCTTCATATAGATTCTTTAGATACAATAGCGGATATTAAAATAAATAGATGTTTAGTTCATAGTTCTAAAAATATGTTTAATAGAATTCGAGCAAATATTTCTAAATATCTTATTAAAGGAAAAAATGAAATAAGTATTGATTTTACTTCAGTAGAAAATAAAGCTTTAGAACTTAGTAAAAATCTATCAATACCACTACCACATACGATGTATCCAACTCAATCTATGCACAGAAATTTAATTAGAAAAGTCCAATGTCATTCAGGATGGGATTGGGGACCATGTTTAATGGTAAGTGGGATCTATGGAGATATTTATATTGGTGCACATAATAATGCTCGTATAGAATATATTCATACATCTCAAGAACATAATGAAGACATTTGTGAGATTACAATAGATATTGAATTATATACACCTTGCATAATCTCAGAGATTATTGAAATTTATCTTGGAAATGAAAAAAGAATAATTGAGAAGAAGTTACCCAAAGGTCTAAATAAATTTAGAGAAAAGATTATAATAGAAAATCCTAAATTATGGTGGCCATTTGGATATGGTGAACAAAATCTCTATGAATTAACAGTTAAAACTCTCGATGATATTATTTCAAAGAAAATTGGTCTCAGAAAATTGAGATTAATAAATGAAGAAGATCAAATAGGAATGAGTTTTATTATTGAGATTAATAATAAAAAGATATTTTGTAAAGGCGCGAATTGGATTCCTATTGACGCTTTACCTTCTCTTCAGACCCCAGAACGATATGAATTATTATTGGATGATGTAATAGAAGCAAATATGAATATAATTAGAATTTGGGGAGGTGGACAATATGAAAGTGATTATTTTTATCAATTATGTGATGAAAGGGGAATTCTGGTCTGGCAAGATTTTATGTTCGCTTGTGCAATATATCCTGCAACAAAAGAATTTATGAATAACGTAGAAAAAGAAATAATTCACCAAATTAAACGATTAAAAGATCATCCTTCAATTGTGATATGGTGTGGTGATAATGAAAATGTTGGAGCGCTTACAGAGTTTGAAATTACAAGAGAAAAACGAGATATCTATGTTAAAAATTATCTTAAATTAAATCATTTTATTGGAAATATAGTTAAAAAAATAGATCCAAAAAGAATATGGTGGCCTAGTTCTCCATGTGGTGGTGAGAATGATTTTACTGATAATTGGCACAATGATAGAAAGGGTGATATGCATTATTGGAGTGTATGGCATGAAGAAAAACCTTTTGAAGCATATTACGAGGTTATCCCTCGTTTTTGTTCTGAATTTGGATATCAATCATATCCTTCTTTATCTACAGTAAAAACATTTATGGAGGTTAATCAAATAGATTTAGAATCGAAAGATATGGAGCATCACCAGAAGAATAAAAGAGGAAACAAAATAATTTCTAAATCAATTAGTAATTATTTTAGAAATCCTAAATCTTTTGAAGCAATATTGTATCTAAGTCAAATACAACAAGCTTATGGATTAAAAATAGCAATAGAATATTGGAGAAGTCAGAGACCTAGATGTATGGGTATTATTTATTGGCAGCTTAATGATAATTGGCCAGTAAGTTCTTGGTCTTCAATAGAGTACACAGGAAATTGGAAATTACTACATTATACTGTAAAAAGATGTTTTCGTCCAATTCATATTGTAGTATATTCTAAAGATAATAAAAATATTGAAATCTGGGGGATAAATGATACATTTAAACAAAGTTCTGGAGTTTTAAATATAAAATATATAAAATTCTCTGGAGAGATTATAAAAGAAGATGATTTAGATGTAATTCTGCATCCAGAAACCTCTATTAAACTTTTTAAACGAACATTTGACTCATTAGAATTTGATAAATCAACTCATTTTATATTTTTAACCTATAATAATGCTGGAGAAGAACTATTTAATAGTTTTTTACTAACAAGACCTAAATTTTGTAATTTAGAAGTGCCAGAGTTCAATATAAATATTATTAGGATTGATAATTACAACTTATTGATAAAATTATATTCAAATAAACCTGCGTTTTTTATTTACTTATTAATAGAAAATTTAGAAGGTCATTTTAAGGAGAATTGTTTTACTATGATAGCTAATCAAGAAAAATTAATTACTTTTAGAACTGAAAAAAAAATAAAAATCGATATTGATGATTTAAGAATCAAGATTTTACATCTAAGAACAACTTATGATTAAGATTAATTATAGATATCCTTGTAATTGATTAATTCATTAATAAGTTAAAATCTTTATTTATATTATTAGAATTTAAAATATAAGGCTGAAATGGTATGGAGGTAAAAAAAGAGGGGGAAAGATAAATTTTTAAATTAACAAGAGATTTAAATAAACCTTATGTTCTTCATATTAGAAATCCTTCAAATCAAGATCTTGATAAAAATAATCCCAACCATCGATATATTCAAGATGATCGTGCAACAAAAGAAATAATTAGAATGATAAATGATTTTAAAATAGATCTAAGAAACGTATTGTTTCATTGTTTTTCTGGTCCTAAAAATTGTAGCCGTATTCTCTCTGAAAAAGGCTTTCTATTATCCGTGCCTAGTTCGGCATATGGATTTAAGCGATGGAGAGAGATAACAAATGAAGCACCATTGGAATCATTAATAACGGAAATAGATAGTTATTATCAACATCCTTATAAAAGAGATCCTTTTAATGTTCCATTAAAAGTAAGATATTCTACTACAGCCATTGCATATTCATATAATGTTTCTCAAAAGACAGTAAGTGAGAAAACCATGGAAAATGCTATTGAATTCTTTAATTTAGAATTATGATATTTTTTAGTTATTTTAGCTTATATTCATGTTTTTAATATGGGGAAATTTATACCTCAAAACTTTAAATATTGAGAATATTTTTATAAATAATTTAAAAATACTCCCTATAATAAGAAACAATTTAAATTGGTTATTCAAAGTCACAGTATGATTCTCCATGGAATTATACATGCTTTTTTTTATATCATTTTCCCAATAATAATGTTATATGGATTGTACTTATTCAATATTATTTCATTTAGCGTTGATTTTATTATTACTCTCGTCATTATGGGAAGTATAGGGACTGGAATAAATATGATTAAATATTCTTATCCTAAAAATACTCTAAGAAATAACCAAATTAGATTTATAATAGCAATATATTCAGGATTATATCTTTTTTATTTTTTTGGAGGATTTGAACTGGGTTTTGAATTAGGAAACTTTCATATTGAAACAGAACAAGCAAATATTCTTCTTGGTGTTAAAATAATTGCATGGTTATTGTTATTAGGTACTTTTTTTAAAAGTTCTCAATATTTAATTAAAATCATCCAACTCTATAAAAAGAATACTAGAATCGAGATAAAAAAAAAAAAAGTAAGTAAATATCTTAGAATTGGCTCAATTTTTGCTAATTTAATTCTTATTTTTTATATATTTAGCCTTATTATTAGTGGATCTCTTATTTTACCTAAATTATATGATATTGATCCAATTAATGATTTAGATTATAACAATAATGGCACATACTTTGATGCTTATGATGACAAATTGAATATTACTATACATTTCGATTTCAATAATAGAGGAGTATATGCTATTAAGAATGTCAAATTAAAACTCGAGATATGTACACTTTCAACGGATAATTCTTTAATTTTACCTGAAAATACAAAAGTTGGAGAAACATCTCAGATACATTACAATGAATTTCCCGCATTTTCTGAGATAATTAATCAACAAATGATTATAATGATTGATACACTCTACGTTCCTGGATTAGTTCTTACTGATGCAGTTCTTCAATTAAAAATAATTTTTAGTGGAACTTTCGGGGGGATATATATTGATTTTACTTTCTGTTATCAAACAGAATGGAATTCTTTGATTTGATCATTTTTTAGTATATTTCTACTTATTTCCTTATTTATGATTATAATTATATTATAATTCTGATTTCCCATTAATTTCAAGAAATAAAAATTATAAAACATAGATTTTAATTAAAAATCTCTATCTAATATTATAAACTTAATTATAAAAAATGTTATCAAAATGAAAATTCGAATTGGTAAAATGATTCTTCACGGAATCATAGTTGCAATTTTCTATTTGGGCATACCATATGGCGTCTTATTTGCTCTTGATTATTATGGTATACTTGCTTTAAATATGGATTTCATTTATATGATGATTCCTTTTGCTATTGCTGGAATAGTTATATCAATGCTCAAGGTGGCTTATCCTAAAGATACTGTTGCTAATAGCTTATTAATGTTCCTAATAACAGTATATTCAGGGATTTTTCTTTTCTATTTCTTTGGTGGATTTAACCCAGGAGTAGATTTAGGAAATTTTAGTATAACTAAATCTATAGATCCAATTGATATTACCATATTAATAGGAGTTAAAATAATTGCATACTTATGTTTAGCAAATGCTTGTTTTAATGGTCTGAGATATTTATTTGAAGCATATGAAATTCATAAACAAAATAAAGCTGGCGAACCTCGCAAAGGTAAATTTAAATGGTTCAGAGTTTTCAAAGGATTTAGTTCCCTCACAAGTTTAGTCCTATTAGCTTATATAATTAGTTTATTAGCTAGTGGATCTCAACTTAGACCTAATTTAAATCCCAGTGCTGGTTTTTATTGGGATCAAAATGGAACTCCAGGTGTTTATGGTGATGATAATATAGGTATCTCAATATTATTTAGTATGGATAATGGTGGTATTTACGCTATAAGAGATATAAATCTAGATGTTGAAATCTGGACATTAAATAATAGTAGTCCTCCTGCTTTAATTGCAAATACAAAAGTTGGAGGTATTTTAAATTCCTCACTAGGAAATATTCCTAGCTTTTCAAAGTCTAGCACCCTAAATATTACTATTCTAATAGATACTCCTTATATACTTGGAATGTTACAAACAAATGTTAAACTTAATATAATTGTAGACTTTAGCTGTTGGTATGGAGGTATGTTTCTAGAATTCAAATTGGAATTACCTTATGATTGGAGTCATTTAATATAATTTATAAATATAAAATTATTTTCTTTTTTTTTTATTTTTAGTCTAAATAAATTCAAATAATTAAAAATTATAATGATGAATTCTTGTTTTGTCTTCGATTTTTGATTAATATTATTAATTCAATATTTGAGCGTTCTAACTTATGTTTTTTAAATTAAAAAATTAGTACCCTATTGGATTTTAAATTCTTTAATGTAAATATAGAATTAAGAGTATTTTTTTTTAGTAAAATCCAGGAGAAATAGGATTTAAATATAATATGGAACTCTTACAATTGTTTTGGGAGGATCAAAATAGGTTAATCTTTAAATTCAAAAAGATTGACGAAGAAAAACAAAAATTAATCCAAGAAAATGTTAAGAGTATTAATATAAAATATGAATTGTCCAAAAAAGAAGAAAGAGCTCCTTACATAATACAAGAACCTTTTTTAATTTCTATAAAAAATATTTATTTTTCGGCAGATATTATTTCTTTTTCAATTCAATTAGGAGGTCTTTCTGATTTAAATAAATTACAGATAAATGTCATTCGATTAACTATTTTTTACTATTCTGGTGATAGAGAAGATATATTTTTAAATAAAACCTTCCAATTATCTGAAATTTCTTATAATGATGGGGAACTTATTGAAATTACTGAAGAAGAACTTATATTTGAAACAAAAACAAAATATTCCTTAAAAAAAAGAAGTCTAAATAGAATTAATCCTCAAAAATCCCAAAAACAAAAAATTGTGAAAACGAAGAATATAAAAACAGAAATCGTTGGAAAAAAGGGCAGTTTACAAAAATCTACCAGAAAAAATATAACGATTTCATTAAATTATAGTGAATTTGAGAAATGGCTTGAATTAAAAGAAGATAAATCTTGGGAAACAACGTTTCATATAGTTCGTGAAGGATATGAAAAGGTAAAACAATTGGAACGAGATGTAAAAAGACTGAATTCAACTATTAGGAAAATCGCTTTAAAAAACAGCAATGGTCCTTCAGCTCCAATTTATCTTCAGGCACCCCAAAACATGATGGGATATCCAGCATATTTAAATCCTCCTCCTAATCAACAATCACCATCAAGAAATAACGATAAATTTTCATTAACTGATGGTAATGCTCTAAAAGTATTAAGAAGTGATAAAGATCCTAAAATCTTGAGTGGACAAATACAAGTTATGAAAGAAATGAAAGAAAAATTCAATAAAATAAATGATGTTAGAGAATTATTATCAAAGGTTCCAGAAGAAGAACTAAATAAAAAAAGAGCTAAAACCGATCATTTAAGCTTTTTAGAGTTCAAAGAAAAGAGTCTAATTAATGAAAAAGAGATACTTATTAAAAAATTAAAAGAGTTGGGATGTAAGGATAAATTAAAAAATTATAATTTGGAGGAATTAAAAGAAAAAGTAAAATTATTAATTTCCAAAAAGTAAGAAAATGAAAAATGAAAAATTACAATAAAACTTAAATTCCATAAGAAACCAACATTGGCTTGATGAAATTAAAAATTGTAGAATAAAAGGAGGATTCTGGGATTTGAATTAATATATTTCCAAGAATCATATAAATATTTCATTATTATAAAAAAAAGATTTAGTTCTTTATAAAATTACCAAAAATTGTAAAAAAAATTAACAATTATCAAAAAAAATCAGAATATAAAGAATTTTATTTTTTTTCATAACAATCCAATCTTAAAATTTTTCGTTAATATTAAAATACATTAATTTCTTAGTATCATTTATGACACTCATATGTAAAGAATGCGGATTATCCTTAGATGAAACTGAAATTGGAAAATATTATTGCCCAAACTGTCAAAAATATACAGAGTTTTTTGAGTTTGATTCCGATAAAGGAAAATAGAAGCTTTGATAAAATTGAGTATCCTTGAACAAAATCAGAAATCCATCTTATTGATTATTTAATTTAATAAAAATAATGAAATTTTTTTTAATATTCTCTTTTACAAAAATAAATAATAATTGGAAATAGGATTGAAAAATATTTTCGGATTAAAAAAAAAACATTGATATTCTATTATTTATAACGCATTAAATTTTTAAGTTTTTTCCATATCATTTCTTCTCTATC
>CAZGJX010000029.1:0-39032 GCA_964525635.1 uncultured archaeon | reverse complement strand
CTCAAGGCTAAAAAAGGCAAGATAAATGAATTACATAGATAATGTTATTAAAAAAATGAAAGAAACTATTTATTGATCACTTGCTTTAGAAATTAAATAAAGTGTTTTTTCTTTTTATATAAAATTATCCCCATCACAACTAGTCCTAAAGAGCTAATTACAATTAAAATATCATATCCAGGGATATCATCTAAATCTATAGGAAATGTAGTATCGCTAGTTGTTGTAGTAGGGATTGTAGTAGTTGTTGTTGTAATATCTTCCAGAACTTCAACAATAACTATATCAGAAGCATTATTACCTGCTTTATCAAATATATAAATAATAACTGTATGAATACCTTCTGATAAATTATCAACATTATATATTATCTCATTATTCGAAGTCCAAGTTCCAGTCTCTTCAATAGTTCCGTCTATATTAATAGTATAATTATCTGGAAAAGCATCAGTTGCGATCCAAGTAATATCATTCCCAGTTTCACCTTCTTTAAAAGATATATCTGAAGCATCAGATATGATTGGATTACTAGAGGGTAATATATTTACATATACAATATTGATTGTAGTATGACCTCCTTTATCAGATAAATCAATAATAATTGTATGATTATCTACTTCTAAACTGTCTACATTAAAATCAATGGTAATTCCAGAAGTCCATTGGCCACTTTCTTCAATAAAACCATCTAGGGTAATAGTATATTCGTCTGGAAAGGAATCGGTAACATTCCAAGAAATTATGTTCCCTATCATACCTTTTTCAAAAGAAATATCTGAAACATTAGATATAATGATTGGATATTCTACTGCAGATACAGTGACATTTACATTATCTATCGTGTAATCTCCCCAATTATCATATACTTTTAAAGAGTATAAATAAGAGCCTTGAATTAATCCATCAACACTAATTGTTATAGGGATACCTGAACTCCAAGTTCCAGAGTCCACAATAGTTCCATCTTTCTTAATCTTATAATTAGTGGGTTCTCCATCATAAGCAGTCCATGAAATTTCATTTCCCGTCATATCTTCCTCATACATAATATCATTAGGGGGAGTTATATGTGGCCTTTCTGGCCCAATATTGGTTACAACACTACTTATACCTTCGAGGATTCCAATAGTGCTACCTGATGAATCTGATAATTCATTAACAATTATATCTAATGAGCTTGTACCGGGATCTCCTCCTACAAACCATTCAATAGTTAATATATGTAATCGTTCACCGGGGCCCGTACCACTTGTATCAAATCCAGTTATTATTACCTCCCCATATCTATATACTATAGATGACAAAAAGCCATCAGGGCCAGCTTGAACTCCATACCCGCTATCTGAGATATCAAATATAGATGGATTCCATAATAACATAATATCATAATAACTCAAACATTCAGTTCCACTATTTACATATATCTCAGTAGAGATTATTTCACCACTCTCGGCGGTGATTTCACTTTCACTCATCCAAACTTGACCAACTTCATATTGTGTTTTAAGCGTATTAATATTAATAAAATAATTATTAGATGAAATTGGCATAATTATAAAAAATACTAAAATTAGACCCCCAATTAATAGTTTATGATATTTTTTCATTTATTCTAGTCACTTTTGGTAATATTTTCTAATCTTTTGATTAAAAAGAATCATAAATTATAGATTCTTACTATCTCATACAATTATTTTTCACCTTTCTAATTAAATAATTATATGAAATAAAAAAAATAAAAAAAATTTTTTTTAATAGTTTTTTACATCCTCTTTCTTTTGATGTATATCATTGCTAGAGTAATCAATCCTAAAGATATCATAAAAATTAAAATATCATATCCCGGAAGACCATCAGAATCTGTAGGTGTTGTAGTATCACTTGTTGTTGAGGTGGTTGTTGTTGTTGTTGTATCATCTTTTGTTACTTCAACAATTACAGTATCTGAAGTACTATGACCTAATTCATCAGTAACTTCAATAACAACCGTGTGAGTTCCCTCTAATAAATCATCAACATTATATGTAAATACACTACCAGAGGTCCATGTATCAGTTTCATCAACAGATCCATCAACAGTAATTGTATATTCATCAGGAGAGGCATCAGTTGCCGTCCAAGTTATTATATTTCCAGTTTCACCCTCTTCAAAAGATATATTAGGAGGATGAGAGAGAATTGGATCAGCTGCTGGAAATAGTGTTATACTACTATTTAGCCCTTCTACCAGACCAATCGGATTAGTACTTTCATTAACTAAACTCTCAACAGTTAAATTCAATTCAGTTGTTCCATAATTTATCCTTGTCATTGTAATTATTAATAAATGAAATTCTTCACTTGCAGGTGCACCCATAGCATCAAAACCAGCTACAAATACCCTTCCTCCTGTGTTATTAACATTTTCTGCCATTATAAATCCGTCAGCGCCTTCATTCACACCGTCTACACCACCTGATATTTGAATTATGTTAGGATCCCATTCTAATATAATTCCATATGCAGCAACAAGCGATGTTCCTGAGTTTAAATAAATATCTATGTCAAATTCATCTACTCCTTCTAAATCTCCCGTACCAGTCATCCAAACTTGACCTACTTCTTCTTGTGTTTTAAGATTATTTACTGAAGAATTATTATTTATTGATGGAGTTGAAAAGACTAAAAAAACTACTAAAAATAGATTTGCTATTAATATTTTGGGAATTTTCTTCATAATTTTACACATTTAATAATTTTATTTTGTTTTTTGATAAAACTAAAAGAATAAATTAATGATTCCTTTTATTTCATATGAAAAATTGGTATAGATACCTTTATAGTTTAAAAACGCTAGGTATTATTTAAAGTAATATGGAGAATTATAGAATGAATTAATTTTAAAAAAGTTATTAAAACAAAGATTATTAATTCAATGAATGAGATATTATAAGAACTAAAAGATAATTATATTCCCGCTGATTATAAAAAGGAATTCTTATGATTGAAATTTTTAATTATAAATATATTAATATAGATACACCAGTCGACATTGAGATTTATAAAAATAAGGAGGGAACTATAGACGGAAAATACGTTGTTATTTCATTAAATCGTCCTAATCATTTGAATGCGCTAACAATAGAAACATTCAAGGAAATTACATCAATATTAGGCGAAATAGAATTAATTCCAGAGATAAAGTGCATAGTTTTAAGAGGAATAAAATCCTATACTAAAAAACCTTCTTTTTCATCAGGAATCGATTTAAATAGGTTTTCTGAATTAAATATAAATCCAACACAACCATATCACAAATCATTTTCCACGTATCTGCTTCATAAATATTTTAAATCTATTGAAAATTTCTCCAAACCTTTGATTGCTGCAATTGATGGTTATGCTTTAGGGGGGGGTTTTGAATTAGCCCTCTGCTGTGATATTATTATTTCAAGTATTCGCTCAATTTTTGGATTTTCTGAAATATCAAGAGGTATTTTTCCTGCAGGAGGAGGAACTCAGAAAATGATAAAGAATGTAGGATTAGCAAGAACTATGAAACTTCTATATTCCGGAGAATTATTTTCTGCTACACAAATGCATAAATGGGGTTATATAAACTATCTTGTTGATGATGATAAATTTGAGGATTTAGTTTCTGAAAAAGCAAAATTTTTAGGAAATAGCTCGGCTAGTGTCTTAATAATGATTAAGAAATTAACCAAACTAAATCTTAATTTAGCATCAGATTTCTCATTTCAATTAAAACCATCAAGGTTTAAGCATGAGAATATTTCAAACTTAATTCTTGAGAATCTCAATACACTATATACAAAAAGAAAAATAAAAAGAATAGTTTGAGAATATAAAATTCAGAAAAAATAAAAATTATTATAAACTTATTGAGAAATAAATTAAAATTTTTATTTATATAACAATAATTATAATTATGGATAATATAGTTGACCATTTCAATGGAAAATTATACACCAGTGAAATGATTAAAAAATGGAATTTACCTATTAAATTAGAAGAAGAATTGGGAGTCAATCAATTTGAATACTTTTTTTTAACAAGCTTTCGAGAGGACCCACATGGTGAACTACATATTCATTTATCCTTATTTCCAACTAAATATAAAATTATATATCTTTTAGAGGTAAGAACTCCAATAATCATACCTGAATTGCTACATAGTAGCCTTAACATAATAAAGGAAAAAAAAAATGATATAATTACATCAACAGGTTTTTGTACACATAAAAATACTTGCTATTTTGGGATCTTTTTTTCCTCTCCAGCTAGGATATCGCCAGGTTCCTTAATTGAAGATATTAGGAAGTTAGAAAATGTAGAAAACGCTAATCTTTATAAATATACTTCAGAAGGTGCTAACCAGATTAATGAAAATGATATTTAGAGCATAAATAGATTTGATTTATCTAAAGGATATTTATGATTTAGAAATCTCTCCTTTTAGTGAGTTCTGAATTTCAGATTCAAAATCAGTAAATATAGATATATCTCCATGCCAACTTTCAAGAATATCATTATATAATTTAAGGAATTTATATGCTATTTCGTTTAATTCTTCAATTAACTTCTTTTCTTTTGTTTTTATCGAAGAATTTCCAATAAATAAGTAATATTTTCTTTTTAATATAGCAAATCGTTTTCTTGATAATTCAAAACTTGAAAGGCCTTCTTTTACTAATACTTCTGCAAATGAATTTAGGGCACTCATCAATCCACCAAAAAGATGAACATCCATTTCTTTATCAAAAACTCTATGGAATAAAACAATCCCGGATAGTGATTCTAATATCCATATGTCTTGAAGTATTTTAGCCAATAATGAAACCTAATTGAAAAGATTAATGATAAATAGGTAGATATTGAATAATTAATAATATAATTGAATTATTAATTTTTATAGATTTAATAAAAAAATATGCTTTATTAAATACATTGATTCTTCATTAATATTAGTTCAAAAACTAATATGTAATAATTTATATATTTTTAAATTCTCAATTTCTATATTAAGAGTCAAGGGTTATAATTAATTTTATAACTCTTAATTCTATTATTTAAAAGTAGAATAAGTTTAAACAATTAATTATTGATCAAAAAAAGCCCTCCATTTTTGAGGAAGGGATAATTTGATTTAACTATGAAATAATTATTTATTATGTTGTAAATAATATAAATAGAAAATCATTGAAAAAACTTTATATGTCCTCCATAATTCTTAGGTAAATAGTTCATATTAAATTAAATAGTCCTCATAAAATGAAGGATATACTGATCATAAGAGAACCTTATGGTAAAGAAGAATATGAAAGGATGTATGAGTTAAGATGGGAAGTGCTTAGAAGCCCATGGAACAAACCAAGAGGTTCTGAAAAAGATGAAATGGATTCCTATAACGAAAGAGTTTTTCATTTTATAGCTTTATTAGATGATAAGATTATAGGGACTGCTCGTTTTCATACAAACAATGAATATGAAGGAGAAATCAAATATTTAGTTGTTGAAGAGAAATATCGATGTCAAGGAATAGGAAAAAATATTATAGATCATATTGAACGGATTGCTACAGGATTAGGTATACCTTATATTAAATTGAATTCTGTAAAAACAGCCCAATGTTTATTTGAAAGATTAGATTATCAAATAATAGGAGAAGGGCCATTATTATATAACCAAGTTAAACAATATCGAATGGGTAAAAATATAATATCATTACTTACTTGTTTATAAGATTATTATAATAATTTGATTAAATAGGTTTCATAATTCAAAATTGTTTCTTATTATCTTAAATTATAATATACAAAAAAACAGATAAGATGAGAAAAGAAGAAGAATATTGTTTAGACGTTGTTAAGGTTGCTAAAGCGATATATAATAAAGGTCTAGTTGAGAAATGGGAGGGAAACGTTAGTATTAGATATGATGAAAAAGAAGAATTTTTTATAACTCCATCTCTTAATGATTATGAAAATCTAATTAAAGATGATATAGTTCATATGAGTTTCAATGGGGAAATTCTGAATAATGATAAGATTCCTTCTTCAGAAACAGAAATGCACTCTATGATATATAAAACTCGTAACAAAGTTCAATGTATAATTCATACACATTCAGAATATGCAACTATTCTTTCAATTGTGCATATGAAAATACCAATCATCATGGAAGAACAAGTAATTTTATTGGGGGGTTCAATTAATGTTTCTAAGTTTGAAACGGCCCATACAAAAAAAATTGGTAAAGCTGCAATAGAAACTTTAGGAATTAAAAATGCTGCTTTATTAGCGAACCATGGGGTAATTGTTTGTGGAAAAACGGTTGAACATACATTAAAATACGCTGAACTTGTCGAAAAATTAGCTAAGATATATTGGGGCGCATTACAGATTGGTGATCCTTATATTTTACCTATAAAAGATTATGAAATTTTTATAAAAGATTATAAAGACAATTTTTCAAGCTAAATTCATAAAGATAATCTTTAGCCATTAACTTATTTTCTTAGAATAAGGTTTTTTTGAGACATTTTATTTATAAATAAAAAAGAATAAACTACTAAGAAATAGTTGAAAAAATTGAAATTGGGAATAAGTTCTCTTGGTTATATAGTCAATTATGGTAAATTTCATAATTATAGTTCATTGATGGAATTAATGATAGAGGCTACCAGAGATTGTCTAAAAGAAGCAGAAAAATATCATATAGAAGTATGTGAAATTGTTTTAGAGCCCCCAATTATGCTTTCACAGGAAAATGAAGCTATTTTTATTGAATTGTGTAACTCATTTTCAATTGAAAAACAGATACATGCCCCATTCATTGATCTCTCTCTCTGTTCATTTAATAATAACATATCTCAGGCCTCTATTGATTCATATATTAAAGCAATAGAGTTGACTAAAAAAATAGGGGCAGATATCATAACTATTCACCCTGGAATGGCTAATTTTCTAATTGAACCTCTAAGAAAGATAAACTGGAAAATATTTTTGGAAAATATGATTTATTTATTAGATTCAACTAAGAGTATGGATATTTTAATATGCTTAGAGAATATGCCTAAAATGTTAAATATCTTTTTAAATGTTAATGAATTTAGAGATTTTTTTAACAAAATCAATTACAACAATATTTTTTTAACTTATGATACATCTCACTTTTGGACATGTGGAGGAAGTATATCAGATTTATGGAAAAATCTCTATCAACGAATAAAAAATATTCACTTGGTCGATAATTTTGATAAAGAAAGTGATAAACATCCTCAACTAGGTTCAGGCAATATAGATTTTGATGAAATTTTTCATTATTTAAGAGAATATCAATATAAAGATTCTTTAATAATTGAACTATCAAATTCAGAAGATATCCCTAATAGCATTAGCTTTATACAAAAATTCTTGTAAGTTAATAAAAAACCTTTATTGGAAAAATAAATTTTTTATTTCTTTGGAATTTATTAATTAATTATGCCTATTATTTCACTCCAGATTTCTGAAGATTTATTGCAAAAATTTGAAAAAGTTAGAAAAATAAGCGGATTTGATTCAAAAAGTCAAGCTCTACGAGAATCAATCGTTAAATTTATAGAAAATTATGAAAAATTTGAGAATTTAGAAGGATATAGAATTATATCCATATATTTAGTTTATCCTATCAGAGAAATAATTATAAATGAGATATCTGAACTTTATTCACAATATAATCAGATTATTAAAACTGCTACTGATTGGAGAATTGCGGAAAAAAAAATTGAAATAATTATTGTTGTTGGAAAACTTGGTTTAATTAAAGATCTTAAAAATAAATTATCAAATATTAAAGATGTTATATGTTCTATGAATGAAATTATCATTGATTAATATTTATGTTCAATCAAACCGAAGAGAAAGATCAACTTTTATTGATGGAAAGAGAGTAATATCACTTGAACTTATTATATCAGGATTTGCTTCTAAATAATTTTGAATAGTATTAATTGTTATCCCTCCAGAGACTTCTACTAAAATTTTTTTATTTTTTCTCAAATTTGATTTATCTAATAATTCGATAGATTTTTTTACATCATCAGGAGTCATATTATCACACATTATTATATCAGCTCCATTTTTTGCCGCAATTATGATATCTTCTACTTTTTCAACTTCAATTTCAATTTTTTTAGAAAAACTAGCCTTTTCTTTCATTTTTTCTAATAATTTTTCTATATTTCCTTTATAATATTTTAAATGAGTATCTTTCAATAGTATCATATCATCTAAGGAAAATCTATGAGTATCACCACCTCCTAATTCTACTGCTTTTTTTTGAAATATACGAAGTCCAGGGAGAGTTTTTCTTGTACATGCGATTATTACTTTTTTTCCCATCCTTTTCACAATATTTATATATTCTCTAGTTGTTGTAGTTATTGAACTCATATGTATTAGAAGATTGAGTGCCAATCTTTCTCCTAAAAGTATATTTCTTGTATTTCCTTCTAATAAAGCTATGATATCTCCAGATATGATTTTTTCTCCGTCTGTTTTATAAAGAACTACCTTAATATCCAATAGATTAAAAAGGATTTTTATTTCATCTAATCCAGATATATAACCATCACTTTTAGCAAGAATTTTTGCTGAAATATTAGAATCTTTTTGTATAACTTCAGAGCTTATATCTTTAAAATAGCAATCTTCTTCAAGAAATTTCTTTAATATTTCTTCTATTCGTAATTTATTTAAATTCATCTTATTAATATTGAGTGAATTAATCAGTTCATTTTTAGTTAAATGTATTAATAGTATTAAGTAACCACTAAAAATATACTTATTTCAAATAATTAGATTCCAAAAATTCATAAAATAGGGGGAATTTGACATTTAAAAACTTTAAAAAACTAAAAAAGATGAAATTGAATTAATTAAATAGAGATTATTTTAATTAAATCTTCTTTACTATTTTTAATTGCCCAATCAAGTAATTGATCATAATAATGTTCTACATCATCAGATTCTGGAAGTTTTGCCAAAATTGCTAATATAAAGTTAGTGTCACCTTCAGGAATCAATATATTTCTCATTATAATTAAATCATCTAAAAATTTGATTTTGACAGTCTCTAATGTAGATAAATTTAATTCTTCTCTTGCCTTATCTGCTGCATCACTTAATAATGAACTCATAGCGGCTATAGATTTCTCATCAGTCTCATCTACTTTTTGAGAAGCTAAAACTAAACCTGTAGATGTAGAAAATAACGATGCTCTAAAATTACCGTTTTCATTTAATTCTCTAAGAACAAGCTCCAATCTTGTTACCATAAAACCTCACATATTTTAAATCTTTATATCTTTGAAACAAATCTCGCATATTTGTTATTAGTATTTATAATAATATAATTCTGATATTTAATTTTAACTTATATTAATCATGAAATTTTAAATTAATTATAAATGTTGAGACAATCCCCTTTTCAATATTTAAAATCATTACACTTGGTCTAGCAATAGGATTTTTAAAACCTTTAATTTTGTTTGGAGCTTTAGGTTCGGTTGGAGAACCGGGATTTAATAACAATACATTAAAGGGTGTTCCTTTTATTAACGGTTTATGTGTATGTCCATAAATTAAAATCCCTCCAATTAAATTTTTTTCCTTACAAAAGAGTTCTAAATCTTTAGGTAATTGATGTATAATACCAATATTATATTGTTTAATCTTAATCTCTATATATCTTTTTAAATTAATGATTTCATCATTTTCCCCAGCAACGCATTGTACAGGAGCAATTTTTTTCAATTCAACTAAAAGTTCTTCCTTACATATATCTCCAGCATGAATCACTCTATCGACATCTTTAAAGATCTCTCTCAATTGGTCTATTAAGATCTTATATTTTCTATCACTAAAATTATTAATATGAGTATCAGAAATTATTCCTATTTTGACCATTTTATGCAATAATATTTAGAATTTTAAGAATGTTAAATTTTATTAAAAACAAAATTAAAAGTTATTTATCTTTTTATTTTTCCTATTTTTATTATTGATAGATGTTTGATTAGCTCTTTTTTTTAGATTTTAGTAGCTAAAGAATTTTCACTATTCTATCAAGAGTATAAATAAATATAATAAATAAAGATATTAAAATCAATATTATTCATAATAGAATAATATTTTCTAACTTTTTATTAAACTTAGATGAATATCATGGATATTAAATCATTAAAAAGTAAATTTTTAATTTAATAAAATCCTAATAATTATATACTTTTTTTTCTAATTAATTAATTGATAATATTAATATACAACAATTCAAATAAGGAAGTTGAGAGGAAAATTGACAGAGCCTGAAAAAAATCTAGATGATGCAAACACAGAGGAATTTGAATTAGAAGAGATAATTAGTGCTAGCAAGAAGGAAGAAATCGATGATATGACAACTTTATTTGCTGTCAGAACAACAATAAATCAAGAAAGCAATATTTTAAGACAGATATTCTATAGATTTAGGATTTTAGATATTATTCCTGACATTAAAGCAATTCTTATATCTCCTTTACTTCCGGGATATATATTTTTTGAGGCCCCTCAAAAACATGATGTTCAAATAGCAGTTCAAGGAATACCTCATATAAAAGGAAGAATTGTCCAAAATATATCATTAGGAGAAATCAAACATGTATTATTGCCTCGTTCAGTCACAGAATATCTAGAAGTAGGAGATACCGTTGAAATTATTAGTGGTGTATTTGAGGGAGAAAGAGCAAAAGTTATGAGAATGCCTCATGATACTTCAAGTAGTGAAGAAGTAGTAGTACGTTTATTGCAAGAAGAAACACCTATTACTATAAAAATACATGGTGATTATCTTAAATTAGTTGAAAAGAGAATTGAGGAAGAAGAAAAAAAGCCAGTTCCAAAAGTAAAGGTATCTGCCTCAGAAGAATTACCTCAAGATTTAGAGAAAGTCCTAAGCTTCGAGGATGATTTCGATTCAGAATACGATGAAGATTCAGAGCGCGAAGATAAAGAGGAGCTAGAAGCGCTCGAAGAAGAGGAAGAAGAATTTGAAGAGGAAGAAGATGAATGGGCTAAATTTGATGGTTTTTAATTTTCTTTCATATTTTTTTCTAAAAACTAACTCATCATCAATTTTTTTATATAATATTTATCATTGATTAAATATCAAAAAATATAGTTATTTTAAAAAGAGCTAACTTAAGATAATGATTAAAAATGTATTTATTCAGAAAGGTAATACAGGGGAGTTAATATTTTATAAAACATACCAAGATGTATTTGATATAAAATTAACAAGTAGTTTTCTTGGAGCAATTTTCTCTTTTGTTAAACAAACGCTTAGGACTGAAAAATTATCTGAGATCGAAGTAGGACCATTTAAATTTATTTTTGAGATTGAAAAAATAAGAAAAGATGAATTATTATTCGCTATTTTTGCAGATCGTGGTGATAATTTAGTTGAACTTAGAAATCAATTAAGAGAGATTAAAAGTCAATTTCTAGATAAAT
Organism: uncultured archaeon; assembly: GCA_964525635.1. Classification (GTDB taxonomy): domain Archaea; phylum Asgardarchaeota; class Lokiarchaeia; order Sigyniarchaeales; family SOKP01; genus JAFGOA01. The sequence goes on along the minus strand of CAZGJX010000029.1, from coordinate 27,501 downwards.
TTGATGAGGATTCTTTAACTCATAAATTCACAGGTGAGATCTCTAAGTTTAATGATTTTGAGAAGAATATCGAAAATATCTTAGAAAATAGTAAACAATTAGTCTCTGATGATGTAAAAAAAGATTTAATGAAAGTTTTTAATGAATTACATACATTTTCAGTATTTGTAATTTCTTCTGCTTTATTAACACAAACAGGAAGAATAATTATTTCAAATCTAGAATCTAGTGTATTATCAGAGATAATTCGCCTTTTAGAGGGTAGATTTATAACCGGTAACTATAAAGTAAAGGAATTAATATCATTGGAAGATTTTGGAATATTATCATTAAAGGGAATTAGTGAAAGTTTTATTTCAGTAATTTTATTTAAGGAAAATTGCCCCTTTGAAACTAGTTTAATTATAACGAAAAAATTCTCTCAAAGATTAAAAGATCTGATAATGTAATCCTCCATTGTAAAAAAATACTCATTAAAAAAATAAATTATTCTCTATTTTTAATAAAAAATCTTTTAAAAAAAATTTTTAAGATTCCTAATCTTTTAAAAGTTAAGAAAATATAATCAATTTTAATGAGTGGGAGAACATGGAACATAAATATAAAACTCAAGTTGTAAATGATGAAATTCTAGAGAAATTAAATTTAAAAAATCGTTATAGTATGATCAATAACATATTAATGCCTATCTTAACTCCAGAACAATTTAATTTATGTAAACAAGTTCAGAGATTTTGTTTACGTTTTGAAAAGAAAAATAATATAACGCATGGGCCTAATGAGGATGTTTATGAATGGGTTGGTGCTTTTGGTGAAAAAGGATACCTTTCACGATCTCGTGCTTATGAAATTATCGATCAAAATTATGAACAGCATGGTTTAGTTGCAGATTTTCTAAGATTTTTACCAATAGATATGTTTGATACTCAATTTGCCTTTGTTACTGGTGCTAATGTATTGGCTATAAATCCACTTTATTTTCATCATGACAATATTCCCGAGAGGGTAGAAGCTCTAAGAGAATTAGTTACAGGGAAATGTGTAGGATGTGTCGCTATCACAGAACCTGAAAGAGGTTCAGATGCAATTCATCAGTTGACCTTATGTGAAGAACAGGAAGATGGAAGTTTTATTTTAAATGGTGAAAAAGTATTTCAGACAAATGGTCCAAGGTCAAAATGGGCTATAGTTTATGCCACTGCAGAGAAAAATAAAGGAGATAAAATGGCACAATTTCTTGTAAATACGAGTTGGGAAGGATGGCAATGTGAACGAGTAAATATCCCTTGGGTTCCAAAAATCGAGATTGGAAAGGAAAGCTTAGTAAATCTAAGAGTTCCTAAAGAATATGTACTTGGAACTGTTGGAACCGGTCGTGATCATCTATTTGAAGGATTAGTTGATGAAAGAGTTGGAATTGCTCAAATTGCCACATCTCAATGTTGGGGTGCTTTGGTTCATGCAATGATTTATGCTAATATAAGAAAGCAATTTAATCAGGAAATTATAAAATTCCAAGGTGTTGGATTCCTATTAACTGATCTTTGGGCACAATTAACTAATGTTACCTTAGGATTAATAAAATTTTGTGAGATATTCGATCAAAAAGTTGAAAAATTCGGCGGAGCAGAAAAAATACCTAATAATATAAAACAAGCAATGGTTGCATCTGCAAGCCAATTAAAATATCAAACTACCCATCTTTCAAAAGTAATTAGTTATGAATGTGCTAATGCCATGGGAGGAGCTGGTTTATCTGATAATACGTTAATACAAGATTATCTTGGAATATCAAGAATACAAGAAATTGTTGGTGGAAGCAGACAAATTCAACAATATGTTATGAGCATGGCCCTTAGAACTCTATTTAAAATGTCTCTTTAAATTTAAAGAAGCTATTTTTATAAATTTATTTTTATTTTATTTTTATTATTAATATAATCTTTTGCTATTTCTCATTGGATTATATAATAAGGAAAATAAGCGGATTAAATATAAAATAGAAAGAAAATTTATTTTTAGAAGGTAATTATTTTAAAACAAGGAATTTAATCTTCTATCTCATCGTCTCCCATTAAATTTTCTATTTTTTCCTCAATTTCTTCTATTTTTGCATCTGTTTCTTCAATTTCTTTATAAACCTTACAGGTCGCACATCCATCATCTTTTTCACATTGAGGAAGAGTATCACATTGTTCTTCAAGTTTATCTCTTTTTTCCATTAATTCTTCTACTTGTTTTTCAAGACTTTCAATACTCATATTTTTCACCTAAAATTATTAAATTTGTATAAAAATAAGTACTACATATTTTAATTCTTTTTTTATATTAAAATATTTTCATTGAGATTTTAAATTATCTTATCTAAAAAATCCTAATATAAAAAATAGAACCATCAAAATATAATTTTATAAAAACATATCTATATACTATAAATTATATAAAAAAGATTGAATGATACATAATAATAAAAAAATATGTATAAAAAAACAGAGTTCAAAGATTATAAAGAATTTGATCCCGATTATATAGTGTGGGAAAAAACTTATGGTAAATCAACAGATAAACCTATAGTATATGACTTTCCTAAAACAAATGGAGATTTTAAACAGAAAAAATATTTTATAGTAAAAGAAGATGAAAAAGCTCTTTTTTATAGAAAGGCAAAATTAATCAGTGCTGTTGATAGTGGTATTTATGAATTATCAAAAAAAAGGAAGAATATAGAATTTAAAATTATTTGGATTGATATAAGTATCATCAATATAGATTGGGGTATACCACATATTAATGGTATACCCATAAAAGAAGGATACAAAATTGGCCTACATGGTAATTTAAAAATATCAATAAATCATGTAAAGACTTTTTATGAAAAAATAATAAAAAAAGAACATATATCTAAAATTGGGCAGTTGAAAACCTGGATTACAAAAATCATTGCTAAATCGTTAAGGGTATTTTTTGGGCAATATTCAGTTAAAAATATACCTATTGTTGAGCAAGAGAAAATAATAAAACAAGTTAAAAAAAAAATTAGTAGAGATTTTAAAAAAGTTGGATTGATATTGAATAATTTCAATATTTTAGGGATGAAACTCCCAGAGAGTACTAATCAAGTAGTAAAAAGTCAAAAAACTAAAGAAAAAGTTCTTTTTAACATAGATGAAAAAATTCTTAAAGATCTTTTAGAAGAAAAACAAAATTTATTGGAAAGAATTAAAGAATTAAAGCATAAAATTAAAAATTTACAAGATTTACTTTTAGAAGATAAGATTAACAAGCAAAATTATGAGAAAAAGAAAGATCAAATAGAAGAGTTTATTCATGAAGTAGAAAATGAATTAATAAGTATTGATGAAAAAATAAAGGAAAAAACTCAAAACTAATATAAATTTAATCTACTAATTTGAACCAAACATAAGATTTTCCATCTTTTATAAATGGTTGGTCATCAGATGTTTTTTCAGGAAGTAAATTTATTTTATATTTTTTATAAAGATTATATAGCTCTTTATGAATCTTTTCTGTCGACCATTCTGTATGTTGTTTTATTTTTTCAATCATTGTCGAGATATGTACAAAATCCCCCATTAACTTTCCTGTTGAGTTATACACATCTCTTATGATAGTAAGTAATTGTTCTCTTGATATATCTCCATCTAATTGTTCTTTTTTATCATTGAAAATTATTTTTTCAATTCTTTTTAGTCTTTTTTCATATTCTTCAAATTTATTTAATATTTCATCGTATCCTTTTTCTAAATTAATAATTATTGAAGAATCCTGAGATGAAATTTGTTTTTTATTTTCATGTTTTATTTTTAACCTTGCTTTTTTCCATTTTAAGAAAGTTTTTGTTTCTTTACCCCTTCCAAATAGCCTTTTTTCCCATTTCTTGTTCAAATTGTTCAATTAATACTTTATCCTCGGGCTTCATAGAAAAAAACTCTTTAATGTGATAATTAATAAAGGAATAATTTATCCAAAAAAAATAATAAATTTTTACTATTTAAGGTTCTCTAAATTTTTCTTTAAATTCTAATAAAAATATTAAATAATAATAATAACTAATCAATTCTTCAATCAGAATTTAATAATCTTTCTAAAACAAAGATTGATCCTTTTTTATCTAAAGGTTCATTATTATTGCCGCATTTTGGAGACATTATACATGCAGGACATCCATTATCTCTTTTACATGAGCATGTATTAATTAATTTATAAGCAAGTGAGAATAAGTTATTAAGATTGAAATATAATAATTCCGCGATTCCTATTCCTCCACGGTAAGCATCGTATATATAGATAATTGGCTCTTGTTTTACGGGATCGAAATCGATTGACACACCTCCTAAGTCCCATCGAGATATTTGTGCTAAAGCGGGGGCCATAGCGATCATAGCATGCTCAATAGCATGAATTGTCCCCCCAAGATCATAACCTTTTAGTTCTAATTCCTTTTGGATTTCAAATGGGATATAGAACCATAAAGCTTGAGATTCAAATTCGATTATTGGAATATCTTCTAAAGGGCAACGACTTTTTATTTCCTGTGTAAGCGTATCAATCACTTTATAAGAATAATAATCATGTTCAACCTTAACATTGCCAAAAAATGCCTCTATTTTGTTTTTATCACCTGATTTTTGTTGATTAATTACCTCTAAAGGGGTGATATCCGTGTGTTTTAATGATTGGGTGTAATAATCTACATTTGCTTTAGAGATAAATACCTTTCTCTCTTGAAAGTCAAGTTCTTTAACAATATAAGATTCTGCTTCATATAAATATATTGCTCCAGGATGTAAATCCCTAAATACAAAACTTTCATCTTCATTAGTTAAGTATTGATCATTAAGAGGAGTTCTCAGGATAACTTTATACATTCTATCAGAAAGATCATTTAAACTATATTTCTGATTTGGATAAAACGTTCCTTTCCAGTAATATTTATTCCCTCTTTTCATTAATAGGTCTTCTTGCACTAATTCTTTTATAGAAGTTGAATATAATTCTTTATCTTCAATTCCAAATTTATCAAATTCCTCAATTTCTAATGGTTTTTCTTTAGATGCACATGCCAAATGATTTTTTAAAATATATTTATTATTTAAAGTAATGAGTATATTCTCTTGAATTGGTCCAAAAAGAATATCAGGATTGTGAATATAAAATAAATCAAGGGGATTTTCCATAGGAATTAGGGTCGATATTGATAATTCTTCACCACGACCAGATCTACCAATTTGTTGCCAAAAACTAGATAATGTTCCAGGAAAACCTGAACTAATTGTTGCATCCAATGACCCAATGTCAATTCCTAACTCTAAGGCATTTGTGGAGCTAATTCCTAAAATATTCCTATTTTTAAAATTATTCTCAATTTCTCTTCTTTTAATTTTACTTATTCCTGCTCGATAACTATGAATTTTATCTTTTATTTGAGGAAATGACTCTCTCGTCCAAATTGCTTGTAGTTCTGCCATTTTTCTTGATAAAGTAAATGTTAATGTTTGAATATTTTTGTTTAAATGCGCTATAAATAGATTTTTAGTTTCCTGATGAGCAGATCTATATTTTCCAGAGATATCATCATAAGGTAGATCCCATAATATTACCTTCTTAACACCAGAAGGTGAATCATCTTGTTTTATAACACTAAAATGCTCCCCAACTAATTTTTCTGAGAATTCCTTTGGATTATTAATTGTGGCACTTGAAAGCACCCACACAGGTTTTACATTATAACTTTCAAGTATTCTTTTTAATCTTCTTATTAATAATGCAAAATTAGAACCAAAAATACCTTTGTAGATATGAATCTCATCTAAAATAACGTATTTTAAATTTTTACATATTCTATTCCACTTACGTTTAAACCAAGGTAGATAATAATGCAATCCGTAGGGATTAGTTATAATGATATTAGCATTAGTTAAAACTTGTCTTTTTACATTTGGTTCTACATCACCATCATAAACACCTAAGCGGTCTTTTTTAATATTGGTCTCTGTCATAAGTTTTAATAATGAATTATATTGATCTCGTGCTAAAGCTTTGGTTGGAAATATATAAATTGCTGTATTTTCTGGATTTTGAAAAATAGTTTGAAGCACAGAGAGATTATAGCAGAGAGATTTTCCAGAAGCTGTAGAAGTAACTATAATAGTATTATTTTTTTTTCTAATTAAATTAATTGCTTCAGTCTGATGTTTCCAAAGACTAATATTCTTTTCATCTAACCATCTTTGAAGTCTTTTTCTTAGAGGTAATTCAAGTTTCCCAAAACGAGCTATTCTTGCAGGAATGTGCTGTATATAAGAGATTTGATTCTTATAATAATCCTGAGCTTTAATATATTTAATAAAATTTTCAAAATCTACCATTTAATTCTTCAAGAATATAATATGAACTATATTAATTAAAAATTACAAAGAGAATAATTTTTTTGATTTATCTATTAATACTCTTTTTAATGTAGGAATATAATTATTATTATTAATAATGTAGTTGAATTAAAAATAAAATTATTTATTAAACAATTATAATTATTATTTTACTCTATAACCTAGAATTTATAAAAAATCTTGATATGCCTCAATCTAAATGGAAAAAAGTAGATTTTAAGGAATTTATTGATGATTTTGGAATTAATATTATTGTAAATAAGGCCCCAATTATATTATTTTCAAAAAAGGATAAAGAAAAAGAACAACATCGTTCATTTATATTATTCATTATTCTATTTGGATCTTTACTATTTTATCTCACAAATTCATTTATTTTTTATAAAATATTATACCAAGATTATCTATCTATCTCTTTATATATTATTATAGCACTATCAGTCTGTTCAGTATTCCTCTTTTTTAATTTTATTACATCTAATATTAACATTAAACCTATAGAGTGTTGGATTGAAATTTATAAAAGGATTTTAGAAAATAAGTTAATTGATTACTGTTTTGTCTATTATCCAATCTTCACAGGAAAATGTCATCCAAATGAGGGTTTTAACATTATAAATAAATTATTTCATAAAGAAGTCTTTGGAACAACAGTAGATATAACTCAAATCGAAGTTTACTTAAAATTAAATAAAGATAAGGAAGATAATAATGAAGACATTGGATTTGCTTTTAGATATACTAAAGGAAATCCGTTTAAGAGTGAAGATGTGAATAAAAATCCTTGGAAATTTTTTTCATATGAAAAATCTTTAGGGGATAATTACATAGCTATTGGAAATTGGGCTCATCATTATGAATGGAGATATGATTTAGTATTAGATTTTGATAAGCTTAATGAATATGCTCCATGGATAATTCAAAAATGGGATGAAACAAATATAAAACCAATAACAAAAGAATTTAAATTTAAAATAGGATGGGAAAACAGATTTATAGAATCTGAACCTAAGTTTAAACCTTGGGAAGATAATTTTAATGAAGTTACGACTCTTTCTGCTGGATCAAATCATAACCAAACAATAATAAATGATGCCATAAATAAAATAATGGGTATGGATATAGAAACAATAAAAGATAAAGATATCAATCCCAAATTATTTGAATTTAAAGTATTTTTCCAAGATTTAAAAAAAAAATAACTTACCATTAAAGAAATTAAATTTTTTATTCTAGAATATTTATCATTCTATATTTTATTCCCATATCTTCTCTTATATTGAATGATTCCATTAAATATTCCATTATTACAATAATAAAAATATATATAATAAGATTTCTTATGAATCTCTATACGTTTTAAAAAGTTTAACTAATTTTAAATATGTATTAAAATAATTAATATCGTTTAAGGTGTGAGTAAAATATCAAATTTAAGCTATAATATAACAGAACTTAAAATATCTTTGAATAAAATTAATTACGACCAATCTTCAAAACTATTATCTATTGAAATTCTTGATTACTCTTTTGTGGGATCCTATAAAAAATCTACGAAGATAGGAGCTATTTTAGATGATATTTTTAAAACATTGGGTCAATTAGAAATATCCAGAACAGATATTTTCATAATAGACATCAATTCTGAGATAATTTCTGAAAATATAAAAATAAAAAATCTTAGAATTAAGACAGATAAAGAAGAGAAGAAAGAAAAAAAAGAAGATTATGAAAAAAAGAAGAGTTTTAAAAAAGGTAGAAAGAAAGAAATGGCACCTAGACCTGCAGACGAAGTAGGGAGGTCATCGGAATTTTTCCGATATCGTGGTATTTTTCAAGAACCAGAAGAAAGTTATGAAGAGCGGGAGGAAAGGCCCGGGAAAGCTAGAGAAGCTCCAAAAAAGGCTCCAGTTGCAAGATCTCCTCGTTTAATACCTCCACGTGCACCTCAACCAGCACCATCAGCAACACCTCCACCCCCACCAGGCAGTGCTCCCCCTCCAGGAGGAGGGCCTCCTGAAGAACCTACTACTGGAGAATTTGTAGAAAGAGTAGCAAAGAAAATGGAATCAGATGATTCATTACTCTTTAAGGACGAAATCTCAGAGGATTTAATTGTTTATAACCTAAATATGGCCTTACAATATTATTCTGTGATGATGGAAGGTAAAAGTTATTTATTGTATGTCTATTTTTCATATGAAGAATTAAAAATTCTTGACGAAGAAGGAAAAGTGGTATATAGGACTCAAATTAAAATCGAAACGAGAAAAAAAGAGCCACCTATATTAACAATAAAAATAGAGGGTGATGAATTTGAAGTTCATCCTCTATATGGAGAAGTGATTGTAAAAAAAGATGCTGTAAATCCCCCCGTTATAATTTTTTCGGTTATGCCTATTAAAAGGAAAAAAGACAAACAAAAGAAAAAAGATTTGACAAGAAAATATCTTAATATATACATAGATTTTGAGGAAAAAAGGATAAGTCATACTGTTTTAGCTATATTAGTCCAACCCAAGCATTTTAGAATAAAGATTGGTCCAATTCATTTAGACATAAGTAAAAAAACAGCATATATTATTTCACTTAGTTCTTTTATAATAACAATAGTATCATTTTTATACACAATAATTACTTATAGTGGGACTCCAGAAATAGGAGAGACTCTTACTGGATTTATCCCCGGCCTAGCATCAGCTTTATTCTTTATAACATATATAGTAACTTTAATAAAAGGTTTTTATCCAATAAAAAGAAAGTTTTTGAGTATCATGAATTTTGATAAAATAAATCCAATCAACAAGTAATTAGAGATTCTCCTCTAAATAATCCCAAAATTTCATTTTTTCATTTGTTATTTTTTTATTTTTAGGTTTTATGAAATAAATCTCCCGTTTGGCTATGATAGGAATATCCTGTAATTTAATTATTTTTATCAATCCTGCATCTTCTGCCTTTTTAGCTATTAATTCACTTAAGATGGAGATATAATCTGATTCACTCACAGCAGAAATAATAGAATTATTATCATCAATTTCTAATTTTATATTTAATTCATTATGTTTAGGAAATTGAGCTTCAAAGATATTTCTTGTTCCAGAACCTATTTCGCGAGATATAAAGGGGTAGGTTTTAAGTTCTTGGAACTTAATAGTATTATTTCTATTTTTTAGCAATTCATGATTAGGAGCACATATAAAAAACATTATATCATCTCCAATTTTAATAGAATCAAATTCTTCCATTTTATAATTCATAAAGCTACCAACTCCAGCAAAATCAGCTTTGTCATTTTTCAATATACTTAAGGATTTCTGTGAATTATTTATCAGTAGATCAAATTTTATTCTTGGATTCTTTTCCTTAAATTCTGTTATATATTTAGGCAGGATATGGGATCCTGGAAGTTTAGATATAGTTATGATAATTATATCAATTATATTATCTTTTTGCTTCAATAGTTCTTGTTGACATTGATCATATAAATTGATTATTTTTTCAGCATAATCTAATAATAATAATCCTTGTTGAGTTAATTTAAATTTTTTTGTCGTTCTTTCAATTAGGATAATATTTCCTAATTCTTCCTCCATTTGAGATATTCTATGTGATAACGTACTCTGAGAAATAGATAATTCTTCTGATAATTTTGAAAAATTCTTATATTGGCTTAGTTTGATAAAGTTCTTTAAATATTCAATTCTCATATCAACACATCACCTCTAATTTTTATCTAAGATACTTTTACAATTAGGACATATTTCTATATTCAACTTGATTTTAGAATTACAAAAAGGACATATATTAGGTTTGAATTCATTTGTGTCTAATAAGGTTTTTAAATCCATTTTTATAAAAATTTGATTATCTAATTGTGTTTTAATTTGCTTTATCTGAGATTTTATTTTATTCAAATGTCGAGTGAAGTTATTTTCATCAAAAATTCCTTTTGAAAACAGACTTATAATAATTGCCAATTCAAATGTTTCATTAATATTAATATTTGTTTTTGCTGAGGTCTCAATATAAAAATTAATATTAGAAGTCATGAGAAAATTGGTTAATTTATCATAAATAATATAATTATCTTGATCTAAATCAACCTTATTTCCAACTAATATTATTTGCTCCATTCCTATTCCAATATTCTCTGCTAATTGAATTTTACTCTCAAGTCTACTATAATCAAGCCTCTCAGTAAGATCAAAAATAATAATTAAAGAATTTGCTATTTTATAATATTGAGGTCGTTGATGGTCATATCGTTTAGCACCTAATAAATCAATAAATCTTATTTTATAAATCCTATTAAATTCTATCTCTTTTCTAAATTCATTGGGTTTATATACTACTTCTGTATCTTGAATGAATTGTTCTCCAATGAATCTCCTTAACATCGTAGTCTTACCTGCATATGTCTCTCCATCAACTACTATAGTAATATCTTCTTGCATTTTTAATTCATTACTTCTTTATTAATTAGATTTATCTCAGCTATATTTTTATATTTATCGAAAAATTGAATAAATAATGACAAAATATTAATAATTTATACAAAATTATGGTTATTGTTTAATTAAAAATTGAGTATATGTTATGGAGCTAAAGAAAAAAGTTTATACAATTGTTATTGGAGATGGAGCATATTCAAAAGAAAGACCATACACTATGGTAAGATTTGCTTATACCGCTTTATTGGAAGGTCATAAAGTAAATATCTTTCTTGTTGAAGATGGTATTTTCACAGGCAAAAATAATCAAGATCCCAAAACTTTTGATAATATATCAAAGTGGATGATAGATATAATTGAGGAGGGTGCAATGATTAAAGTTTGTGGAGTATGTATGAAAGCAAGAGGTATGTCTGAGGATGAATTAATTAATGGAATTGAAAAGACTACCATGAGCGGTTTTCTTCAAATGTGTAATGAAGCTGATAATATAATATTTAGTTAAATTTCTTTATAAGAGGATTTAAAAATGGAAAATATATATAAATTAAACTGTGAAGGGTTAGTTTGTCCAATGCCAGTTGCTAAAACGAAAAAAACATTAAATTTGATGCAAAAAGGGGAAATACTAGAAATAACAGGAGATTTTGTTGAGGCTTCTGAAAATATAAAAAGATATGTTGTAAAAGAAGGACATAAAGTAGTTGAACATAAAATAGAAGGAGAAAATTATTTATTAAAAGTTCAGAAATTAAAATAAAACAAAATTGTAAAATATGATAATAATGAATTAATTCTTCATTTGACTTGAAACCCAATCATAATAACCCATATCATCCATTACTTTTGGCATTTCTGCAAAAAACTGTGATGTAATCTTTTTTATATGACTCGCTGCTACTGGATGGAACATCATAGCTAAATCAAGACCAACTAAAGTCAATGATAAAGCATTTAGAATTTCCCAAATTGGCCCTCTATATTCTCTTTTTCCCCAATCACTTGGTGTCTTTTTTTCACTCATCCAAGCTTCACGAGCCCCCCAAGCATTCGTAGTACCTCCACTGATTGGAAACGCTAGATCTTCTTCTCCTAATAATCCCGCCATTCTCATTCTCTGGTAAATACTAAAGCTATACTCCATTCCATAACCAAGAGTTGCACATGTAGGATCCATTACAATTCTATTACGAGGAAGTCCCAATTCAATAGCATCTTTATTCATTTTAATTTGGTTATTAAGATCTAAAGAAGTCCATAATAGACAATTATGGTCATACTTCACAGCAAGAGGTATAACATCTTCCCAGGTTGCTTTATCTGCTGCAGAAAGCATTAAGACGTCATCTTGAGATATTTCTGAAAGGACTTTAAACAACTCAACATCTTTTTCTTTATTGCCAGAACAGCCAATTATAACGGGTACATCAACTGCTTGGAGAATATCTTCAAAAAGATTTCTAGATTTTGATACTGGCCAATCTAATGTACCTGGATCAATCCCTAATGAATGGAATGTGATACATTCAGCACCAAATTTTTTAACAGTAAATTTTGCCCATTCAGCGGGATTTCCTAATACATCACTATATTCTTGTTTAATAGGTTTAGGAAGCATCATTTTATCTCCCATATCAAACACGTCATAGGTTACAAGTGGAGGGTTGGGATTTCTCTTATCTAATCCCAAAAAATTAAAAAATGGAGGTGCTTTTTCTCCACCAATTGTACATGTTTTGCCATTAGTCCGAATAAATTGAATAGTTTCTATTTCTCCAGGATAATCTATATTAAGAGAAAATTGTATTGGTGTCCATTCTGCTTTCCCAATTTTTTCAAGTGTGGGTAAGCCAACAGCATTAGCCGCATTAGACACTATCGTAGGTAACATTTGAAATTCTAAGAATTCTGCAAATATATCTACATTTTGAAGTTCGATCTCATCAGTATCTTTCATTAATTTAGCTAACTTTTTACTCAATTCTTCAAAAGAAATTATTAAGTCACTTTTTTTTTTATTTAATGTTTATGTAAATACAATTAGAAAATGATTAAATACAATTTAAAATTGACTATTTGGAATAAATCAATTTATTTCAACTTAAAAACTCTTTTTTATAAAAAAAAGCCTAATATCATAATCTAATTACTTTTTCTTTATTTTTGCATAAGAATCTATCTTTATACTGATAGCTAAATATATATATTAAGGTGTTTTTTCATGGATATACTATAACAATTAATATAATAGGGTTATTTCAATTAAAAAAAATTTTTTAGCAATTATATTAATAACCTTAATAGGAATTTCCGCTTCAATATCATTCTGTTTTTACTTACAATTTCAAACGGTTCCTAATACAACCCCAACGGATTATCAAAATAAACCAATAAATGCGACTCATCCTATAATAAATCACGATTTTGCTCATTTAGATGATTTTGAAAATATTCCTATTGAATGGATAAACAAATCAAGAGAAAATATAAAGATTGTATATTGGCATACATCACATGGAAGTCAATTAACTTCAGGTATGCAAGGTCTAGATTCATTTATGGGTGATAAGGATCTTTATGATTTTGACAGTTCTGGAACAGGAGATACATTGCATTATCATGAACCAAATATAGATTATAGTATGAGAGATCTTACTGGTTATACAGATCAATTTGATGATGTAACAAGAGATTTTTTAAATTCAAATTCAGGATATAATGTTGTAATGTGGAGCTGGTGTGGTCTTGATAAGGATACGACTTTGATTAATCAATATTTGACAAATATGAATCAACTAGAAATGGATTATCCAACTATAAGGTTTGTATATATGACAGGTCATTTAGAAGGTACAGGCGAGGAAGGTGATTTACATTACTACAATCAGATGATTAGGGACCACTGTATCAATAATAATAAGACATTATATGATTTTGCGGATATTGAGAGTTATGATCCTGATGATAATTATTTCCTTGATATGTATGCGGATGATAATTGTACTTATTCTGATGACGGAAATCTAACTAGAGATCGTAATTGGGCGATAGAATGGCAAGAGAGTCATATTGGTGAATGGTATCCTTGTACACCTGCACATTCTCAAGCGCTAAATGGAAATTTTAAAGCATATGCTGCTTGGTATTTGTTTGCTATTTTAGCTGGATGGGATGGAACTAGTTAATTTAGTCATCTAAATAATAATTTACTATAAAATTTCCAACAATCTTCTGATACTTCAAACAAAATAAAACGTAGAAAAGATTACTGGCATTAAGAATTAGTTTTTATTTTTTTTTTATGGATTAGAATTATTACTATTCCTGTTATTATTATAATTCCTAATGTAGTTTCTATAGGAAAACCGGGAATTAGAGGAATATAATAACGAGATAAGTTTCTAGTTGCTTTTATAATAAATGTGTCAGAACCATTATTAACCAAAATTATTTGAATATAGTAAATTTTAGTTTCTATTGCATCATAATCTAATGAGGGATCTATACTAGTATTATATTCTATAAGGGAGGTGTCTGAAAAAATTCTATTATCTAATTTTTTGTCTAAATTAATGTATGTTTCTGATGGTCTTTCTCCAAAAAGAAATAACGTAAAATTTCCATAATCGTATTGAGATAACTTAATTTTAATATTTGCACCAGTATTTAGATCAAATAAATAAAAAATTGAAGATCCTACATCCATTTGATGGATATCAGTGAAGATATAATTATTCTGTGCTTTTAGATTATTCATTGGCAAGAGGAAAAATGTTAATAAAATAAGTAAAGTAGTTTTTCTATATCTCATAAGAATCTAATGTTTTTTTGATATAATGATATTAATATCTCTTTATTTAATTTTCTAATATTTTTTTCTTGGCGAAATTTATAAGCCCACCAGATGAAATAATATTTTGTAAAAATTGTGGCATTTTATTAATGGTAAATTGAGTTCCATTTGTATTATTCTTTAAAGTACCCTTATCAAAATTTATTTCTAATTCATCTCCGGTATTAATTTGAAAAATATCATTAAATTCTATTATAGGTAATCCTATATTAATTGAATTTCTGTAAAAAATACGGGCAAATGATGGGGCTATAATGCATTTTATTCCAGCTGTTTTTAATGCAATGGGGGCTTGTTCTCTACTAGATCCACTACCAAAATTCGCATCTGCAACAATTATAGTAGCTCCAAGATTATCTTTCTTTTCCTTAAAATTAGGATCAAGATCTTCCATACAATGGCTTCCCAAATGCTCAGAATCGGAATCATTTAAGTATCTTGCAGGGATAATTAAATCAGTATTAATATTTTTTTGACCATATTTAAGTACAATTCCTTTCATAAATTTCTCACTGGTATAAATCTTATCTAAAACAAAATTTCTATTAAAAATAATTCTTTATCAAAAATTAAATTGATAAATATTCTTTTATCGATAAGAAATTATCATTTATAATATTAAATGAATTTTAATAATTATTTTTTTCCTATCTATTGTATGGAACTCTTCAATATTATAATAATATTTTTTGCTCTTATGTTTACTTTTTTTTCCAACCAATGAATTTTTTATTCATTTCATCAGTATATTCTCCCAATGCAGAAATTATCTTCTTCCTAGTTCGCGATTTGAAATCCTTTCCTGATTCGAATTCAAATGATTTTTCAAAATTGGATCCTTTGAAGATTAATTTAAAATATACAAATCTGGGGCCTGGTGAAGTCACTATCCATGTTTGATTTATTCTTTTTGCAATTTGAAGAGTATCAAAATCTGACCAATTAATTTTAAAATATGGTTTATTTGGAACAAGTATTTCAATATAATTTTTTGTAATAGTGAATCGTCTTTTTTTTGATAAACCTTCTAAATAGCATGCTGCCCAAATTAGAAATCCAATAACGATCGGCCAAATAATAAATAAAACATACCACACGTCAGTTCTCTGAATAACAACAACAACTGATACTAGGATCATAAAGGCTATGAATATAGAAATACATATAATACTTCCAATTAATGATCCTTTTAAGGTTTCTATAACCTCAAATTTTTTTTCTTCAGAACTCCCAAGCACTTTCCCACAACCAGTACAAAATTTATTATCAGAAAGATTTAAATGTCCACATGAAGAGCAAATTTTATTATTGTTTAATTCTGAACTCATTTAAAAACTCACTATGATTAAACATACATTATTTCATGTATGTATATATAAATAATGGAAAGAATTATTTACAATAAATAGTTTTTGAGTAATCAAAATAAAATTAAATAATTAATAAAAATAAAATAACAATTTCCATTGAAATTTATTAAAAATCTTTAAAAATTGGATTTTATATTAATAAATTAATTACAGAAGATCAGGCGATGTTATATATCCTTTAATTGCTGATGCTGCTGCTATAGCAGGACTAGAAAGATACACTTCACTTTTAATATGTCCCATTCTACCGAGAAAATTCCGATTAGTGGTTGATAATGCTCTTTCATTAGCAGCAAGGATTCCCATATGTCCACCTAGACACGGTCCACATGTTGGTGTTGAAACAATAGCACCACTCTTAATAAATAATTCTATAAATCCTTTTTTAATTGCTTTTAAATAAATTTCTTGAGTACCCGGGATTATTATACATCTTAGATTTGAATGTATTTTATTATTATTGATAATTTTAGCGGCAATCTCAAGGTCTTCTAAACGACCATTTGTACAAGAACCAATTACAACTTGATCGATCTCTATTTGCATGTTATTTACTTCTGAAATAGGTTTAGTATTTTCTGGTAGATGAGGAAATGCGACTTGAGGTTCTATCTTTGAACAATCAAATTCAATAATATCATCGTATTCTGCATCTTTATCACTTTCATATATTTTATAGGTACTATCATCAACTTTTTTTAAGTATTCTTTTGTAATTTTATCTGGAGCAATAATCCCATTTTTTCCTCCGGCTTCTATTGCCATATTACACATCGTAAATCTATTAGCCATTGATAAATTCTCAATTACTTCTCCTGTAAATTCCATCGCTTTATATGTAGCTCCATCAACCCCTATTTCTCCTATAGTATAGAGAATTAAATCCTTTCCAGAGACCCACTTATTTAATTTACTCGAATAGATAAATTTAATTGATTTTGGAATTCTAAACCAACACTGTCCAAGGGCCATTGCAACGCCTAAATCAGTTGAGCCTACACCAGTTGAGAATGCCCCCAAAGCACCATATGTACATGTATGAGAGTCTGCCCCAATGAACACTTGTCCTGGAAGAACAAGCTTTTGTTGGGGAATCAAGCAGTGTTCAATTCCTACCCGCCCCATTTCAAAATAATATAATATATTATATTTATGAGCAAAATCCTTAAGAAGTTTACTCTGTATTGCCGATGCAACATCCTTATTTGGTGTAAAATGGTCTGGAGTTAAAATTATCTTTTCTCGATTAAAGACACTTTTATCAGTTCCTTCAATTATCTTTTCAAAGACATTAAATGATATAGGTGCTGTAATATCATTACCTAAACACATATCAATATTAGTTAATACTATATCTCCTGCTACAGCATTTTTATTGTCTGTATGATCTCTTAGTATTTTTTCTGTTATTGTTAGTCCCATTTATAATAACAAGTAATTCAGTATATAATTAGTAATATATTCTTTAATATTACATTCTTCATAAATTAATTGAACATAAGATATAATATCTTTATATTATTGAATATAATTTTAAGTTTCTTCAATAATTAAAACAAAACCACTTTTATTTTGTCGGGTTTTAAACTTACAATTTTCGAATTCGATAAATTATATGAAATTATTAGTTCAAAAATGATCACCTTTATTAATTATAATAGTTAATGTTACTATTATGCCAACTCTTGCTCATTTGATTCTTGGTGGAATTATTGGAGTATGTTTATATTATATTAGTAACAAAAAATTTTCAAAATATCATATACTTATTCTATTTCTATGTAATTATTTAGGCCCAGATTTAGGATGGGTTTTAGGAATGGGTCATTTTTCACATTCATATTTAGGATGGCTTATATTTAGCATTATATTAGCAATGCCTTATCACTATTTTACTAAATTTTCTATAAAACTTAAATATCATAAAACAGAACTCATTGAAAATAATGAACACCACCTTTCATATCTAAATACATTTTATTTAGTTGCAGCAGGAGGAATCCTACATAATTATTTGGATGCCATTATAAATTATAGAGCAGATCAATTTATTCTAATCCCACCAGTTGGGGATTACAACGGAGTAACTTTTAATTTAGATGGTTTTATTAATATATGGAGAGATGGAGCAATTAACGCAAATCCTACGATAGCAATAATAGTAGGATTCAGTTTATTGATACTTTTTATTTTTGTATTTGCGGTATATATGATAAAAACTTCAAAAATAACATTTTTAATAATGGTTGGGCATGTTACATTATTTCTTATATTATATTATCTTTTAGGACACGGTTTAACACTCCATTCCGATGCTGGAGCAATTCTATACTTATTTCTATATTGGGGAGTGCCATTCATGTTACTTACTTTATCAACTCATGATTTTAATTTTCCAAAAGAAAATTTTGTAAAAAAGGTGAGATCGAGCAATATTTGGCTCTATATTGTGGCAGGTATGTTTATATTTTTAAGTGTACTATTATTATGTCTTGGTATATTTTGTTTGATTTTCCAGAAGGATATAGCTCATTTCTTATTAGGATTTGAAGGTATTGATCAAACTATGATAGATTCTGTAGATTTCTTTATTATAGGAATTTCCCTATTGCTCCTGAGTATATTTGGTTTTTTTATTGGAATTTATGCAATATTTATTCAAAGATTTAATGTATATATATTAATTACATGCCTTTGGCTCTTTTTACTCGCAATATTAGGTATTATATTATTAATACTTGGAATTTTTCTCAATCAAGCAGTAGTAGTCCTTCTTTTTGGGGATTATGGATCAGGAGATGATTCAGGATTTATGAGTCCTGAAGTTTTTGGGGATATACTGCTTGTTGTAGGTATTATGCATTTTATAATTTCTATATGGTGTATAATACTAATTCTTGGATTGATTTTCAAAAACAGAATACTATGGAGAGCTTGTATACTTTCTAATTTAGCAATCTCATTCACAATAATTGGTTTAGTGATTGCATGCTATTTAAGTAAAGATTCAGTAAAACAATACTATCCATCAAACTAGTTTTATTAAGGGTTCTTCAATAGTTCATAAAATGTAAATAAATTTGAATAATTTTAATATAATTTCTCCTATCTCTCTTATGTTTTCTATATCTATGTTTTAACTACAATTTCTTCATATCCATTTACTAAATTAGAAATTTTTCATTCTCTATGGTTTTAAAATGAATTTTCTATTTCTTATAGATAAAATCATAACAGAGGTCAATTATAAGAGAGAATAAGAAAATGTAAACACACATCCAATAGAACATGTATAAAAAATAAAAGAGGATATCCCTCAATTGGGGAAAATTACTCATATTTCAGGAGTAAAAGAAAAATTGGGAAGAAATTTCAATTCATATTTCATTGGTACGATAAAAACAAAACAAAATCGATGTTTCTGGAGTATTCCAGAAGATAATGACTTTGAACTCTATCAGAATGTAGCGAGTCCCGTTCCCGCTGAAAGGTAATTGATGATAATAAGGGAGGGAGAGCTCTGTGAGTCAATGAACACTTATTTGAGATGCAAGTTAAAGTGATAAACTATATGAATTTATATCATTTTTATCTATTTGACAGAACGGTTATATTCTAATTTAATAATTGGTTCAATCAATTCTTTTAAAATTATATCGGATTCTGCCCATAAATAAAATATTTTATTTTTTATAGGTAAAATAACAGCTTTACCAATTTCATAAAATCCATTTGAACTCAGTGTTTCAATTTCTTTGAATGTATGAGAATTTTTTAAAAAATAATTAGAATTTTTAATATCTTTTACTTTTACTTTCATATTAAATATAGGAAATGATTTCCCAAATAATTCAACTGAATCATCAATTAATTCAAATTCTTTAATATCAAAGAAGTAAGATTTCATTTCTTTTGTTTTTCTCTTAAGACCTTGTGAAAAAAAAATTAAAGCATTTTCATCATCTTCAATACTATACTCAAAAAGAAACATGTGAAAACTACAATCTTTCAAAATTTTAGCTTTTTTTGTAAAAAGCATGCAATCATACACTTTATAATAAAAAATTAAAGTTTCATTTCTCTCAATATATGATTTTATTTTCCATCCATTTTCAATTAATGGTCTTAAGTAAGGTTTAAGGATTGAAGCTATATCATCATATGGATATTCAAGCCCTTCGAGAAAAATAGACTGTAGGACTTCAGAATAAGTTTCCTGAATTCTCTTAATATTTTCAAACTCTTTTTGCTTGATGTTAATAAGTTGTTTTAAATATGTGAGTGGATCTGTCGCGATATATATAGTTGCATTTTTAGATTTTTCAGCAAAACCACTTTCTTTCACGCATCCTACTTTAATTAATTTATGTAAAATTGAATATATATTGGTTCTTTGAATTGGTAAAGCATGAGTTAATTCTTTTACAATACTTCCTTTTGGACCTGTTTTTAAAAGAGCGAAATAAACTAATGCTTCATTATAATTGAGACCAGTTTTTTGTAATATTTTCAATAAATTATTTTCTTTTGTTTTTAAAGACATTTTGTATCTATATTTATAATATGTCAGAGTGTCATTGACACTCATAATATTTATATAGTTTTATTAATATTAATAACTTACTATTTTATTAAAATTAATTAGCGAATTAATTGAATATTAATGAATTCTATTACTCTAGAAAATCTTCATTTTGAAAAATATCATGGTTTAGGAAATGATTATATTCTAATTGATGATATTGAGCTTAATTTACCAGAAGAAAAGAAATCTGATTTAGTTAAAAAATTATGTAAACGAAATTTTGAAATTGGAGCAGATGGTTTGATTTTCATATGTAAATCTGAAAAAGCAGACATAAGAATGAGAATTTTTAATAGTGATGGTTCTGAAGCAGAAATGTGTGGTAATGGTATTAGATGTTTTTCAAAATATATCTATGAGCATAACATAATAGAAAAAGAAATAATAGAAATTGAGACTTTAAAGGGCATAATCTCAGCTAAATTGACTTTTAAAAGTAAATATAGTAAAATAGTAAGTAGTGTTCAGATCGATATGGGTCTTCCTACATTAGAATGTGAGGAAATACCAGTTATCCCAAAAAACAATGAATTTGAATGTATAAATCAATCTATAGTAGTATTAGATAAAATATTTAATTTTTCAGCTATCTCAATGGGTAATCCCCATGTGGTAATCTTTGTAAAAAATCAACTAGATAATAATGATTTAAATAAATATGGCTCGGCAATAGAGGCCCATGAACGTTTTCCTAATAAAACAAATGTTGAATTTGTACAAATCATTTCAAAAAATGAATGTAATATGAGGGTATTTGAAAGAGGTGTAGGAATTACTAATTCATGTGGGACTGGTAGTTGTGCTTCTGTTGTAGCAGGTGTAGTCTTAGGTGAATTTAGAAAATCCGTACCTGTTACTGTACATAATGATGGAGGAGATTTAATAATTAATTATACAGGACTTAGTACATTTTTAGAAGGTCCCGTTGAAAAAGTATTTATTGGAAAAATTGATAAAATTAAATTTTAACATTCCTCAAAGTAAGATTTCAATAAGATTTTATAATAATAAAGAAGTGATATTAAATGGAATTTGAACAATGGTTAAAGCATAAAAATCTAAAATATATTGATAATAGATTATATTTTGCTGAAATGGATACAAATGAATTAGCTGAGGAGTATGGAACGCCTTTGTACATTATTAATGAACAAACAATACGAGATAGATATAGAATTCTTAAGAACGTAATTGATTCAGAATATAAGAAAAATAAAATATATTTTTCAGTAAAAGCTAATTCAAATTTAGCAATATTGAAAATACTTCAATCAGAAGGTGCAGGTGTAGACTGTACTTCTGTTGGTGAAGTATATACTAGTTTTAAAGCAGGATATTCTCCAGAAAAGATAATTTATACAGGCAATATGTTTACTAATGATGATTTTAAATATGCCGTTGAAAAGGGCATTCATGTGAATCTAGATAGTATAAGCCAATTAAATAGATTGGTGAAAGTCTATGATGATTTTAAAGAAGAAAAGAACTGTATCTCATTCAGAATTAATCCTGAATTTGGAGCAGGGCATCATTCTCACACAATTACTGCGGGGAAAGATATAAAATTTGGGATATTGGATAATCAAGTTATTGAGGCATATACTAAAGCAAAGGAGTTTGGATTTAAAAAATTTGGAACACATATTCATGTAGGATCTGGAGTTCTAGATCCAAATGATTATATAAAGCCAATTAAAAGATACTTAGATATTGTAAAAAAATTAGCAGAAAATCTCAATATAGAATTTGAATTCATAGATTTTGGAGGTAGTTTGGGTATACCGTACCAACCTGATCAAGATCCAATAGATCTTAATGTTTATAAAGAAAATGTAATTGAACCATTTATTGAATTAATCGAAAAAGGAAAGATTGGTAATCCAATCCTTAAATTCGAACCTGGACGTTTCTTGGTTGGAGAATCAAGTATTATTTTGACGCAAATAAACACTATTAAAAATAATGGATTTAAAAGATTTGCTGGAGTAAATGCTGGATTTAATACATTAATTAGACCTGCATTTTATAATAGTTATCATCATATTCTGTTATGCAATAAAAATGAAAGGAAAAATAAATTAAAATATGATATTACTGGGCCAATTTGTGAATCTGGAGATGTTCTTGGGAGAGATAGAGAATTATTAGATTTAAAAGAAGAGGATTATCTAGCAATTCTCGATACTGGAGCATATGGTTATACAATGACAAGTGTGTACAATTCGCGACCAAGACCAGCAGAAGTTTTAATTAATAATAAAAAAACCTTCTTGATAAGAAGCGCAGAAACATTTGATGATTTATTAGAAAAACAAATAATTCCAGAACATCTCAATTAAATATTTATTTTCCCTTGAGAATTTTTAATAGAATAAAGTGGTAAAAAAAAAGTAATTATAATCTCATTCTTCTTTTTTTATTGTGTATAAATTTAAAATAATATACCTTTCATACGAGAGGATTATATTAATTTTAAAAATAGAATTCTATAATCCTAAAACTTCTCTTGTTGTGTAAATCTTATTTTCCTTAGCTTTTGAAATGAATTTTATTGCTTTAATTGCTCCAGTGGCAAAACATTTTCTACTATGAGCTTGATGTTTAAATTCAATTCGTTCTCCAGGACCTGCATAAAGAATAGTATGATCTCCAATTATATCGCCTGCTCTTATAGAATGAAAGCCAATTTCGTTTAAAGCTCCAATTTTTCGTTTATTTGGTCCTTTATCCCTTCCAAACCGAGCAACATTATCAAGATCACATCCTATTGATGAACATATAATTTTTCCAGCAGTTAATGCGGTTCCACTGGGAGAATCTACTTTTCTATGATGATGACTTTCGATGACTTCAATATCCCATTCTTTTAAGTAAGGAGAGAGAATAGATAACATTTTAAAAAATACGTTTACACCTGTGGCCATATTTGAGGATATAATAGCAGGAGCATTATTTTCTGCGATTAATTGTTCAAATTGTTTTAAAAAACCATCTGATAATCCCGTTGTTCCGATCACACATCGAACACCATTCTTAACGCATAATACACAATTATTTTCCGTTGCTTCAGCGATAGTAAAGTCTACAGCTACATCAGGTTTAGTCTTATCTATGATGGATCGAAGTTCTTTCAGATTTGAAATAAGTAATTTATTTGGATCTTTCACATTAACTACATTTTCAATCGACTCACCGATATTAGTAATATCACATGCAGCAACAACATTAATTTCCGTATCTTCTATAGCTAATTGACTTATTAATTTACCCACTGAGCCAGTTGGACCCAAAATCAATAAATTTATCAAATAATATCACCAATTTATAATGAAGTTAAATTAAATTTAATTTCTGTAATACTTCTCTTATTTTTTTCTGATTTTCCTCTAATGGAGGAGTGAGGGGCATTCTTAACCTTCCATTCATAATATTTAACAAATTAGCAGAATATTTGACAGGTCCTGGATTTGTTTCGATGAACAATACTTTAAAAAGATCATATAATTCAAATTGCATTTTTCTTGCTTCGTTCCAATTACCATTGTTCATTTTATTAATGAATTCGAACATTTGTTTTGGTATAATATTTGAAGTAACACTTATTGCACCTATTCCTCCTAAAGACATTAGATGATAAGTAGTTGCATCATCACCACTCAAAACAATAAAATCATCAGGAGTTGAGTTAATTATTTTCGTGATTTGATCCATATTACCACTAGCTTCTTTAATTCCAACGATATTATCTTTCGCATATGATAATTTTGAAACTGTTTCAGGATCTAAATTTCTTACTGTCCTGCTTGGAACATTATACAATATAATTGGTAATGAAACGGAATCTGCTATAGCACAAAAATGATCAAATAAAGAGTGCTGTACTGGTTTATTATAATAGGGAACAACTTGCAAAATACCATCTACCCCTGCTTTTTCTGCATATTGACTTAGAGAAATAGCCTCTTTAGTAGAATTACTTCCGGCTCCTGCTAAAACAAAAGGATCTTTCCCACTTTTTTTTGCTTCATCAACTGTAATATCAATAGCTATGTGATGTTCTTCATGAGATAGAGTTGCACTCTCACCTGTTGTTCCCATTGATAATAATTGACACCCATTATTAATTTGAAATCTAATGAATTCTCTATATTTATCCTCATCAATGGAAAAATCTTCTTTGAAAGGTGTAACCATAGCTGTGATTACATTTTTCAATTTATCTGTTTTCATTTTAATCTATTTTTTTTTCTAATTTTATATTTTATTATAAACTATAAGGTTTTTTTATTGATATTTTTATAATTATGATTTTAATATTACTATAATAACTCAATAATTTTGTTTATAAATTTCGCTTATAATACCAATTTTTTCAATAAAACCTTTTTATTTTAATATATATTTAATATACTAATAAGGAGGGATTTTATTTAAATGCTTTGTCAATAGCGCTATTCTAATTGACCTAAATTGATCTTTCCTATATTAAGAAACATCTAAATACGTATATCCTACCATTCCTGATTTGTACGCTAATTAAATCTCAATAGATTTCATCTTTAGGATTAGTAAACATTAAAATAAGAAATTGAAAGATCAGAGTAATATTTACGGATGAATTTTAATTGAATATTAAATATAGCTATATATTAATTTGCCCCTTAAAAGGGCCCTTATCTTTAGGTTTAACATCAATAATAATTAGTCTGATATTCACATAAAAAAATAAAGATTCCTCAATTATATTTTTATTGTTTTTAATAATTATAAGAGTACATACTTTTTCAAAGATATATTATAATTATATTATTTTTAAAATGGTAAAACAAAAATTAAAGAAATATATACTATATTATTTTTTTTTCAAGGATTCTACTTTTTTTTTTGTTATAAAACCCATTCTACTTTGTAAACCAAAGAGTGGAATAAATCCATAACTTAATTTTTGATCAAATGAACTTTTAGTGTCATATGTTGCTAAATTTAAGTCATATAGCCCGTATGGTGATTCTCTAGCAACTACATTGGCACTACCTTTAAATAATTGAACTTTAACTTTACCAGTAACTTTCATATTTATTTCATTGATAAATGCCTCTAAATCTTCTCTTAAAGGATCAACCCACAATCCTTCATAAACTAATTCGGTCCATTTCTGGTCAACAATTGTTTTAAAAGAATTTTCATGTTTTGTACACACATATTTCTCTAAATCTTTATGAGCTTTGATCAATATCATAGCTGCAGGGACTTCATAAGTTTCTCTTGATTTTAAACCAATTGCTCGGTCCTCCATATGTTCGATCCTCCCAACTCCATGTTTACATCCTATATCATGAATCTTTTTTATTAAATCCACACTATTTAGCTTTTCACTATTTAATCTTACAGGTATACCCTCTTCAAAATTAATTGTAATATATTCTGGTTCATTAGGTGCATCTTGTGGTGAAACAGTCCATTCTCGAGAATCTTCAGGAGGAATTTCATCAGGATGTTCTAAAATATCACATTCTGCACTTCTACCAAATAGATTCTCATCAGTACTATATTTTTTATTTTGATTTGAAATAGGAATATCATGCTGTTGTGCGTATTTTAGTTCTTCATCTCTTCCCATGTTCCATTCAATCATAGGTTGAAGAACTTTCATTTCAGGTGCATATGCTTTTGCTGTGACATTTAGTCTGATTTGATCGTTTCCTTTTCCAGTGCAACCATGAGCTAATACACTAATTCCCTCCGTTTTAGCTATCTTTACTGCCTCAATAGCAATAAGAGGTCTTCCAATAGAAGTACTAAGAGGATAAATTCCCTGATATAAACCATTAGCTTTTATAGTTGGAAAAACATAATTATTAACAAATAGTTCTTTGCAATCAATTGTAAAATGTTTTATAGCACCCAGTTTATATGCTTTTTCTTCAATTTGTTTGAATCGAGTCGGATCAGCAAATTCTTGTCCTAGATCTGCCGTGAATGTATATACTTTCGTTTCATACCTCTCTTGGAGCCATTTAATCATGCAAGAAGTATCCAATCCTCCACTATAAAGTAGTAATACTTTATCATAATTTTCTTGCTTTTTATCTAATATACTCATAGTTTTCACTCATTCTAAAAAAATATTTATATAATAATTCAAATCTTTTAAGTTTAAAATTTCTTTTTTATTTTTAAAAAAATAAGTTTCTCGAATATTTCTTACATAAATATATTTTAACAGAATGAGATTCGCAAATTCATTTATAAATATTAACTTTAATCAATATTTTTTAACTTAATTAGCTTAAAGTATATAGAAATTTATATATTAAAAATAAAATTTATTTAGGCGAATTAATTTTTTCTAAAATCCCTTATTCATTAGAAAAAAAATTAAATATTTAAATTGCTTCCATCATATTTAACTAACTATTTTATCATATTACGTTTCAAATCTAATATTGAGTAAAAGGGAATTTAAAAACCTTGAATGATAAAGCTAATAAGCAAACCATTGATAATAAGAATTATTTTGAATTCTTTAAAAAAATCGAAACACCTACATATGTTTGGAAAAAAATACAACATGATTTAATATTAATTGATTATAATAATGCTGCTGATAAACTTACAAATTATACTATGAAAAACTTCCTTGGGATAAAAGCATCAGAACATTATAAAGATAATTCTGAAGTTTTAGAAGACTTAATCCAATGTGCTAATAACAAGATTATCCAACCAAGAGAAATGACATATAGATCTCAGTCTATTGATTTAGTAAGAGATCTTTATGTATCTTATAGTTTTGTTCCTCCTGATTTAGTTTGTGTCCATACAGATG
>CAZGJX010000028.1:0-39558 GCA_964525635.1 uncultured archaeon | reverse complement strand
TTTCTTGATAATTTTAAATAAGATTAGCTACGTTTTACTAGTTTTGATAACATAGTAATAAAATCCCATTTTAAAAATTTAAGTGATTTATTACTTGGTTTTAAATTTTATTTAAATTATTAAAAAAAATAAAAGTATTAAAAATTAATAAATGTCAAATAAATTATGGTTATAAGTATAAGCCCTAAGAATTATAAATAGACCTATCCATAAAAGCAAACCAATGATACCAAAAAGATAATATGGCCAAACTTTTTTATGATTTTCAAAAATTAAATGAGCGAATAACCATGTACCTAACCCTCCAAGCCCGACAAGAATTATGTCTGTAATTATATTCTCAGTACTATCAATCCTACCTTCAAATTTCCATCCTATTTCTATAAATACCATATTTTCTAAAACTTCCCATAAGACAGCAATCAATAAAGTTAGAATCCATACTCCCCATAAAGGTAGCTTTACTTGTGATTCTCCATCTTCTTTAGACATCGGAATTGTATAAAATAATGATAAAACTAAAAAAATACCTACACCCATACAAATATGACCAATACTAAAAAAATCGAACCAGGCAAGCCCTACTTGTGATATATCTTCAGCAATTAACTCAGCAAATATCATTTTAATACAAAAATTGAATTATAATTTAGAATAAGATAATAAATTACATTTATAAATTTGATTAATTTTAATAAATGAAATTTTGGTTTATTTTCCTTTTACAATTTCTTATTAGAATAGGATGAATAAAGAAAAGATATTTAGAAAAAATGATAACCTTAGAAATTTGTGAAAAATTAGGATTTTAAAAAATTTTTAAAATCCAATTATTTTTTATGGTTTTATTAATTACCCATATTAATTCCTTAAGTAAAATGAGTTGATTTTCGGTTCTTGAAGGGGAAGGTTATTCTGACTATTTAGAGAATTATCAAAATATCAGAGATGCAATCCTTAAATCTGATAAAATAAAGAATGAAAAAGAGAGAATTAATCAAATTGAGAAAATAGTCACGACCTCAATAAACTATTCAGATGAAATCGTAAAAATAGGAGACTTTTTTGAGGCAGGAGAATTACTCTATTCTGTTGCAGAACTATTAGAGGGAATTGCCTATACTCATACTTTAGAGCTATATAATAAAGTTATATACTTATGGGAGAGGCAAATAGATGATTTTCAAATGCAAGGAAAATTGCATGAAATAAGTGAATTATTTTTAAGGATTGCAGAAATTTACGGAGAGAAATATAAAGATTTTAAATTAGAAAAAGAAAACACTCTCAAATGTATAAGATATTTAAAACAAGAGAGTAAATTATTAATGGAGTTTAATGAAGGAAGAAAACTAGCTCAAAATTATCAAAATATTGCAGAATTATATTATAAACTATCAGATTTTAATAAAGCAATAAAATATTTTAAAAGAGTAATCGAATTTGCTAAAATTTTTAATTATTATGATATTTTATCATATTCTTACAAGCAAATTTCATCATGTTTCGAAGAGTTGGATGATTATAATAATTCAAAAAATATAATATTAGATGCCATAGATTTCTTTATGGAACTGTATCAAAATTTTAAAGACAAAAATAAAAGTTTAGCATTAGCTCAAATAAGTCAGATATTGAAATATTTATATAAACATTTAGAAAATAATGAGCAATATATTTATTTTTCTAAGAGAGAAGCAGGATCTTATATAAATCTCGCCGAAAAACTTACTAAGAATGAGAAAAATTATTATAAAATTGCTAGATATTATCGTGGTGCTGCTTTATGTTATAAGGATATAAAAATTAATTTAATAGAATCAGCATCATGTTTTATATTAGCAGGAAATTATTGTGAAAAAATAAAAGATTACAATCAAACTGCAATAAATCATTTTGATGCAGCAAAAATATTCAAGAAATTAAAAAATTATGAATTAGCCTACAAACATTTTATGAAATCAGGAGATAATTTTTGGAAAATAAATAGCCATAATAGATCAACAGAAAGTTATCTTAATGCATATGACGTAGCTGTAGAAGCAAAATTGGAGTTTAATCGGTATGGTTTGTTTAATCAAATAGTTAGAGGTTTAAATATAATTGCTGAACAGGGACTTAAAAATAAACAATATTTTACAGCTGCCACATTAATTCTTGAAAGTATAAAGTTTTATGAACAATTAGACACAGCTAAAGATTTTTTATTGAGAGAAATGATTAATAATACATACAAATACTATTATAGAGCAGCTAATACTAAAAAAATCAGCTATTCTCATGTCGTTCATTCATATATAATTGCTTCTCTTTCACTCATAATAATAGGTAAATTAGATAAAGCTCAAGAAATATTATCAGAAATTGATTTTGAAGGAAAAACTATTACTCATTTCAAACAAATGATAAAAACAATAATTAATAAAGTTTCTATTGGTGAAAAAGTAGAATTTATTAAATTTCCTTTCCATATAAAAAGGTTAATTGAAAGTTCTGAAGATATAAGATATCTACTAAATTTATTTAAAAAATTATAAATCATTTGATCTTTACTGATGAATTTTAACGAAAAAATACTAATTAGTTTTGATTTAGATTTTACTTTAATTAATAATAAGGAAGGTATTTTAAATTCCTTTGATTATGCATTTGAAGAATTTGGAATTCCTTATGTAGAGCATAGTAATATTGAAAAAATGATTGGTATTCCTTTAGAGGATATTTTTAATCAGTTTACTGATATTAATTCTAAGAAGTTAATTACATCATTTAGAAATTATTATGGAAAGAAAGGTATATATCAAGTAGAGTTATATCCTAATGTGATTAACATTCTTAGAAAATTAAAGGATCAGAAAATTAAACTGGGAATTGTAACTTCAAAAAAAAAAGAAATGGCAGTAAAGTTGTTAAAGTATCTAAAAATATATGAATATTTTGATTTTGTAATTGGAGAAACCAAGGAAATTAAATCTAAAACAGATTTAAAGATAAAAAAAATTTTTTATGAGGGATTTTTCGATTATAAATTTATTGTGGTAGGAGATCATCTTAGAGATAGAAAACTTGCTGAAATGTTAAATTGCCCATTTATTGGTGTTTTGACAGGAAATCATTCTAGCGTTGAATTAACGGAAAGATCTTCTATCCCTGTTTTAATTTTAGATAATATATCTCAACTATCACTTGAGAAAGTCCATTCTTTAATAAACTAAGTTGAATTTATCAAAAGAACTACCTGTTTTTGTATTCTTTCATATATTTTTCAGGGGTCCACATCTCATCAATAAATTTCTTTATTCCCGAACTATCACGTGGTCCAACAAGAACATAACAATCTGCTTCATCCTCTAATGCCCCACTTAATCGAGCAGCCATACCTGGAATAATTACAATTCGATGATTTACTTTCTCAAAAACCTTAAATTCTTTAATTGCTTCTGCTATAGTTCCTGCGCCAAATTGACCTCCAGCTACAGCACTTTCGATTCCAATTCCCTCACTATCTACAACTAATAACCATGAATCTATGTTTGCTCCTTTAATATCAATTTCAACCGGAATTTTTGTTAATCTGTAATTAGATGTAATGAATACAGGCGCCTTTGGATCTGGAGTTCCAATTTCATACAAACCAGGATCAACTGTAGGATAAACACGAGGATCTGAGAAAATACTCTGTCGAAGTGTCATAAGCGCTAATAAAGCCCAAATATCTTCTTTATTTTGTCCTGTATGAAGTATAATTAATGATGTAGTACAAGAAATCATTATTGAACCCATAATAACTTCTTGATATTTATGTTTCCATATTTCTTTTTTATTCTTAAACTCTTTAATTCGTGTCCAATATACTGCGGGAACGCCCATAATTGGCCATCCCGCATTATTATTTTCCTTATTTATTCCCGCAATTCTAAGTTGATTAATATGATCATAATTTTTTGTCATATTTCCAGGACCATAAAAGGTTCCAGGATCTAAGATTATTTGATCAAGACCTAGTTTTTGTAGAGTTGCACTTAAAGATAATAATTCATCTAAATCACTTGAAACAACTACAACAGATAAATTATTTTGAAGAGCATATATTCCAATTTTTTCCCATGAATTTTTTGTTGCAGCATATAATGCAGGTTTTTTATCTTTTATTTCATCAGCGGCATCCAATAGAATATCTGTATCAAAACAGCATAACATAATTGGCAAATCCGTATTATTTATTACTGTTTTAGCAGCATTTTTAAATATATCTGCTTTTTGAGACACGCATCTTAATGCTATACCATCTAAAGTAAGGATTTCTCCTATCCTTTCAATTTTTAAATCAGTTAAATACTTAACAATATCTACTATATTTTCTTGTGTATCAGCAATTTCAACAAAAATAGCTGTTTGATTGTAAAAAGTTAATTGATGACGCATAAGTACTTCTTCTGCTCCAATAGTTATTGCTCGATCTCCACTTCCTATTCGAACTGGTTTCTGAGGAGGTGTTATAATTTCTTTAAGTTTTTCATAGTTCTTCTTCTGTTTTGGTTTCTGCATTAAATGAGAACAATCATCTAACATCACTTTCCTTTCTAATAAACCAGTAGCGAAAGCCATGCAGGTATCATATCCACATTCTTTACAGTTTGATTTATCAAGAAGAGCATATATATCTAAGGGACTTGGTCTTGCCATGTTTATTTCTCTATTCTTACTTATTTATCCTATAAAAATATCAAATATTTATGTTTAGAAGTAATTTTGTTTAGAATTAAAAATTTATTTTTTAAAAATAGGAAATTTGCCCTAATATTTATTGACAAAAATTATGAGTAAACTAATCAGATCAGTTAAAAAAAAAAAAAGAAATATAGGGGATAAAGTAATTTAGGATGATTTTTAAATTAAGGTTGTCCTTCTGAACATCCAGGAA
Source organism: uncultured archaeon (assembly GCA_964525635.1). Lineage (GTDB taxonomy): Archaea > Asgardarchaeota > Lokiarchaeia > Sigyniarchaeales > SOKP01 > JAFGOA01. Next base: position 34,634 of record CAZGJX010000028.1, on the reverse strand, counting down.
TACTTACTCCTGCAGTAGCCATAGAAAGTCCATATGCGATGGTCATTAAAATTGCAAGAGCTACAATTGTTTTTTTATTAAGATCCATTTTTATTAATACCTCAAATCTTTGTGGACTTTATTATGAATTAATCTAATTCATATTAGCTATTATTTCTGATAAACCTTTATAAACCCCTTTTTTTAATATTGTTATTATGGGATTTAATTTTTATAATATAGGAACTTTCAAAAGAATTAATTGAATAATGAAATAAAAAAAAATAAAATAAAATGTCTCTTAATAATAAATTTCCAGCAGGAAAAATAAAACATAAGATTCTTAATAATCTTTTTAAAAATTATGTTTCAGATCTTAGCATGAATGATAAAAGTGTAATTTTGGGGTCAAATGTTGGAGAAGATGCGGCTGTAATTGATAATGATGGTAATCAATTATTAGTTGTAAAAACAGATCCAATAACGTTTACTACGGATCAAATAGGATATTATGTTGTAAATATCAATGTTAATGATATAGTATGTACTGGTGCTACACCAAAATGGTTTCTTTCAACAATATTATTACCTGAAAATAAAACAACATTCGATTTGGTCAAATCTATTTTTAAAGATATTCATGATACTTGTCAATCTATGAATATTTCGGTAGTTGGAGGACACACAGAAGTTACCCAAGGACTTAAACGCCCAGTAATAATTGGATCTTTAATTGGAGAAGTAGAACGTAAAAAACTAGTTAAATCATCAGGTGCAGAACCAGGAGATGTTTTAATATTAACAAAAGGCATATTTATTGAAGGTACTTCTATTATAGCAAGAGAAAAAGAGAAAAAACTCAAACAGAAAGGATTTGATTCTAATTTTATTGAAAAATGTAAAAATTATTTATTTAATCCTGGAATTAGCGTTTATAAGGAAGCTCTCTTAGCTAATCAACATTTTAAAATAAAAGCAATGCATGATCCAACAGAAGGAGGACTTGCTACTGGAGTTGCAGAAATAGCGATTTCTTCTAACACAGGTGTTTTATTAGAGAAAAAAAAAAAAATAATATTACCTGAGGCTTTTAAATTAAGTGTTATTTTTGACTTGGATCCTTATAATACTTTAGCTTCAGGATCATTATTAATAGTTATTGAAAAAAAATATGCAGAAAATTTAATTCAATTCTTAAAAAAAAATCAAATAATAGCTACAAAAATAGGTAAATTTATTGAAAAAGAAAGGGGATTATTAATTAAAGATGAGGAAGGTAAGATAAAAAAGTTAGAATATTCTGAAATTGATGATATTACTAAAGTCTTCAATAATAATACTTCTTAAGTTGTAGTATTTTTATATATACTTTTTCCATTTAATTGTGTTACAATCAAAGGACCAAAATTCTTTATTTTTAAAAACCATACTGCTTCACATATTCCCAAATCCTTCCATTGAACAGATTCAATTTCTTCAACTTTCTTATTTATGATTGCACCACATCCCCCTGTGAGATTCATATAAGCGACTTTAAAATCTCTTGTATCTAAATTTTCCATACCACCTTTACCGATGATAATTTTAACACCCAGAATATCAATAACTTCATTTTGAAGTAGATCCATTCTTTGACTGGTTGTAGGACCTCCTGATATTAGTTTATATTGATTTACACATTTTTTTATGATTGGTCCACAATGATAGATTGCCAATCCTTCTAATTTTCTAAATTCTTCTGGTAAATTATTTTTTTCATTCAATTCTATAATTCTTTTATGTGCTTGATCTCTAGCAGTTATGATCAATCCATTAAGAAAAACGATATCTTTCAAATTTAAAGATTTTAAATCTTCTTTATTGACAGGTAAATATAGATTATGTTTCATTTATTATTTCACCTTTTTTATTCATTCTAAAAGAAGCATATCTATGAGAATAACATTGAACTATTAATCCAACGGGAAAACTCGCAGGATGCCGCATAGCAACTTCAATATGAACATCTAAACAAGTTATCCTTCCGCCGAGGCCCATGGTTCCAATATCTAATTGATTTATCTTTTCTAACAACTCTAATTCTATTTTAGCAATATCATCTCTATAATTCCTTGAATTAAGTGGTCTTAAAAGAGCTTTTTTTGCCAAATACATACATAAACTAGCATCACCCCCAATACCAATACCTAATATAATTGGTGGACAAGGCATTCCTCCTGCTTTTTTAATTACGTCAATAATTTTATTTTGAAAAATATCTAATCCATTAGAGGGTTTTAACATAAAGAGTTTGGATATATTTTCTGCTCCACCACCTTTAGGTAGAATAGTAATTTTGAGTGTATCTTCATTATTTAAGATGTTTAAATAAATTGGGGGATAATTTAAACCGAGATTATTTTCTGGATTTTTATTTGTAATAGGATCAACACTATTACCTCTTAAAGGAATCAGTTCAGTAGCCCTCTTTATAGCGTTTTTAATAATATCATCATAATTAGAAATAAAGGGAAATTTAGAACCCAATTCTATATAAAAATTTAACACACCAGTATCTTGACACATAGGAATTTCTTTTTCAGCCGCATATTTAAAATTATCTAAAATAAGATTCAATTGAGACTTTGCCATTTTAGATTCTTCATTTGATAATGTTTTTTTTAAAATTTGTATAATTTCGTCTGGAGCTTTAGTTATAGCTTTTTTTATTGTGTTAATTAAAGCATTTTCTATTTTAGTTTTTAATAAAGATAAATTTCCATCCATCATATTCCAACTATTTTTTATAATTTTAAAATAATTTTATATATAATTAATTAATTTTTAATTTAAGATAATATTGACAAGATAATTAAAATCAATTTGGTCAGAATTGGATAGCACAGAATTAGAAGAGATCCTTAATTATTTTAGAGAATCCTTTAAAGGAAGGGTTTTTAATATAACGACGGGAAAAGAAATAATATATAATATACTCTCTCGAAAAAATGCTCTTTTTGAGGAATTTAAAGAAGAGATAAAAAATAAATGGGAAAATTATTCACACGGAAACAAAAGAGAAAATAAATCCTATTTAAATTTCCTTTATAGGAATTTCAATAACTTTTTTGAATTTTTCCTTAAGAATTTCTTTGGTTTAAATCAAAATATTCTTTTAAAACTAATCATAAAGGAAAAATTATCTTCAACAGAAATTATTATTGAATATAATTATTATTTTGAAGGAGAAATAGAATCTATTTTTAGAAAATCAATAAATATATTAACTAACCAAGAGCAGGAATTTTTTTTTCCAATTACTTATTTATATTTTATTATAAGAACTCTTGGTATTATTTTAAAAAATATAATCCAAGCAAAATTTAAAATATCTCTTGAATCTGCAATTCCAAAAATAAATGGAACACAAAATTACCTAAACTTTATGGTTATGGTTAAGGATAGTAGAGAAAATTTCTATAATATTTATTATCAAATGGCCTTATATTATTTTTTAAGGAAATTTAAAGAAATTCCAAATCATTATCATGATAAATTAATTAGAAGAAGAAAAAAAATATACGATTTAGCTGTAAAGGAATATAATTCTTCTGATATAAAAGAGAAAATAACTGAATTATTATATTATTTTTACAAAAAATGTAAATTAGTAAACAATTTTTGTCCAATTTTAGATTTTTTTAATTTTATTTGCTCTCGTGTTGAAGATTCAATTTTTTCAAAATTAGATGTTATTGAAAAAGATTATTTAGCTAATTTCAATTATAGTACAGAAAAGAAAAATTCATTACTAAGGATTTTTCAATATTTAGATAGAAGATCCACATTAAGTAGTACCTTCTTGGCAAATAATCTTCCTTCGAATAGATCACAAATAGATTTATTTCTATTATATACAAAATATTATTTTGGAAATGGTCTGGAAGCATTAGAAGTTGGAAATACTTTATTTTTACCATCATTATTTAAAAATAAATTAGATAAATTCAACTTAAATTCAGATTATATTATTGATTCTAATTCTATTAAAAATATAAATAATTTCCTTGATTTATTTTCTTTTATATCAAATGTAGAAATGATCAACTTATTTTTTGAAAAAATATTCAAGAAGAAACTTACAGATCTGAATAGCGATTTTTTTAAAACGTTTTTTAAGAGTTTAAATGAAAAATTATTTTTAATTATCAACAAGGAAAATAAAAATTTATCTGAAAATGATTCTATGACCTTTGATTTTATTATAAATCATATCTGTCGTATGCTATATGTTTTGATAGATAAAATATTCTTAAAAGATAATCTCAATGAAGCTCCTTACAATTTCCTTGATCCTCGAGGTAGATATCGTAGTCGTAATATAGCATTAAGGGTTCTAGAATTATTCATATTTCAGGATATGAATTTTTCTGATGATTTGTGGACTAGTTTTATGATAAGTTGGAAAAAAGATATGGTTATAAAAAAAATGAATAAATTTGGCATAAATGTTTCTAATAAGTATTTTTATGATTCTACCCAATTAATAAGATTTTTAATCACCTATAATTTTCAATCATTTTCAAATGAAGTATTTTTCGAAAATTGGTTATTGGAAATGATAATTATTCCAATGAATAATTTTATTCTAAAAATAAAGAAATCAGTAAATGATCCAAAAAATAAAATCGAATTATATGAATATTTTAATTATTTTATGTCAGAAGATATTGACGATAAATTACAATTAAATAAAATAAGAACTTTTTGTAAAAAGATTGCTAATCTCTGGGACACTAAAATAATTTAAAATGATGTAATATTGAAAATTTGAAGAAATTTATTAAAATGTTTTTTGATATCAATTAAAGGTATGTTAAAATATTCATTTTTAATTTTAGGTTGTGAGCAAATACGCCCTGAAATTATTTCTATATTTTTATTTATCTGTTCCTCCAAATCATTTATACCCTTTATACACAAAATAGTAGGTTGTTTTATATTCCTAAATCCTTCAGTAAATACAACATCCAAACTAAACGGGCCGATATCAAGCCAATGAATCAAATCATTTATTGATAATTCTTTTTTAATAAAAATTGTTGTTTCATTAAATTTATTTTTAGTAATGGCATAATTTGCACCAGCATTAATGAATTTATAGGTATCTTTTCCTTCCTCATCAATCATATGTTCATGTATATTTTTGATTACAGCAATGTTAATATCTAGATTCTTTCTAAGTAATTTTGTTGCAGTTTCAATAAAATAAGTCTTTCCACTATTAGAATATCCAATAACATTAATTATTTTAATCATATACTAATACCCTTTAATTTTAAATTTCCTTTTATTTTAAAAAAATGATTATTCTTTTCTAAATATAAATTCTATTATTCATGATGAAGAAAATTTGAACTATTTACTCTTTTATTTTTTTTCTAATTCTTATGTTAATTAATTTTTTAATATTATTCCTATATTTAATAGATTTATATTAAATTAATAGTAATATCTATTATATGAAAAATTAAAGTAAATTTATGTTATCATAAGAAGGCTTTTCTATGATATTTTTTTTTAAAAAAAATGGATAATGAGAAATGTGTTATGGCTATACTATATAATGATTTATACCTCAACCAAAGAACATATAAAGGTAATTAAATAATCCTTTATTATTATAGATTTTCAAAATTAGAAAATATAAAAAAAAAATAAGTTTTAAGTATAGTATTTATCAACCTTGTAGTAATTTATGAGTTATTATATCAAAAAACCAAAAAGTAATTAGAAATCCCTATTTAACAGCTAATAAATAAGTAAAAAATAAAAAAAATTTTTTTAGAATTTAATATTTTAGCAAATTTTTTTTCTTCTTTTAAAATCTACTAAAATGTAAATTATGCCAACTAATAACGAAAATCCCATTACATAGAAATTAAATCCATGTACGCTTGGAGTTTCATTTTTTACATTTTTTGAAATCTGAACTGTAGAATATCCTAAATTCCCAACAGTATCATTTGCATAGAATTTTACATTATATATACCATTCTCCAAATTATCCCATAAATTTGCATCTATTTGCCCTGATACACCACATGAAAAATTATGTTCTCCATTATCAAAGGTAAACCAAATTGAATCAATATTAGGCTTAGATATTGAAAGAGTAAAGTTAGGCGGAGTTTTAGAGAATTCTTGTCCTCCAATTGGTGAATTTATTATAATATTTGGAGATATTGTATCTTTTCTAATTATTATTTCATAGAATCCCCTATTTCCAGCCATATCTCTGGCATAAAAATCAATTGTAACATATCCATCTTCACAATTATCCCATGCATATTGGTTGCAACAAGTACTTAAAGTATAATTTGTAATTCCATTATCCAATGAATATAAAATTTCGTCTATATTTGGTTCTGTAACAGAAACTTCAAACATCGGAGCCTTTTTACCAACTAATTCATTTGGTAGAGGGAAAATAACATCTACTATAGGATCGTCTATATCTTTAATGATATTGATATCTTGAGAAGAAATTCTATTAAATGAATCATTGGCATAAAAAGTAATTTTAATAAAAGAACTTGGAAAAGTATCCCATAGTGTTTGATTAATATATCCATAAAGATTAGATGTATATACATTTGAACTTTCATTCAGTGTATACCAAAACGTATCTAAATTATATTCATTTATCCCAATATTATAAAATGGAGCATTATTTGAGAAAATATCATATGGATTTGGATAATATATGTACATCTCTGGAGATGTTGTATCTTTTGTAATACCTATCTCCTCATAAATTTCATTATTATAAGTATCATTTGCATAGAACCTAATTGTTATATAACCGTCAGGTAACCCTGCCCATCCTAATAATGTATCATTATCTGTAAAGAAATATCTTGTTGGATCATTATAAGGATAAGTATACCACATTAAATCCAAATGTTCATCGAATACCTCAACAACATAACTCGGAGCATCTTCTCCAAAAAGTTCCTGATTTATTGGTGATATAACATTCACGGTTGGCTCTGTTGCATCTTTATTAACTGTAACTGAATCAGATATTTCATTGCCAGAAGTGTCATTAGCATAAAAAGTTATTGTTACTGTTCCATCTGGTAAACTTAACCAATCACTAATAGGTCCATTCTCAGTAAAAAAATACCTCTGAGGATTCATGTTTATTGTATACCATTTTTTATAAATATAATTATTATCTGTGATATCAACATTAAAAATAGGAGCTACGCTGTAATTTCCATCTTGAATGGGATTATTAATAATAAGCGAAGGGGGTGTATTATCTTCAAACCAATAAAGTAATGAAACGTCATTATCATTATTATTCGTTAAAGTAATATCATTTTTTCCATCATGATTTAGGTCTTTTATATTTGGAGTACGTGGACCATTTCCAACGGGTAATATTAGTTGAGGATCCCATTTATTAATACCAGAATTCCAGAGTAAAATAGAAATTGTATCATCATCATAATTAGTACAAACGATATCATTTTTTCCGTCTGTATTAGCGTCCCCAATAAAAACACCACTTGGGCGATATCCAACAGTTTTTATGATTATTGGATTCCATGTCTTAGTAGAGGGATTCCATAACAATATTGCGAGTTTATTATCAGCTGTATATAAACCGGAGTTTGTACAAACAATGTCCTTATATCCATCGTTATTTGCATCTGCTATAGCAATTTTTGATGGCCATTTTCCTGCTTCTTTAAAAAAGTAGTCGTTCCAATAATTAGAAGTTGGATTCCATAATAATATCGAGAGCCCTCCTGTAGATCCATCATTATGTGTGGCAACGATATCCTTATATCCATCGTTATTAACATCTTCTATAAAAACATGTGCAGGATTCCATTCAGTGTTTAATATTTCTGAATAATGCCAATCATTTGCTGCAGGATTCCATAAATATACGGAAATGTAACTATAAAGAGCATAATGAGTTATAGCAATATCATTATATCCATCATTGTTAGCATCACCTACAGCAATAGTATATGGATTATAACCCGCATATTTTTTAACCTCTGAATTCCAATTATTAATTGCTGGATTCCAGAAATACATAGAAACTTCATCATCATAGTAATTTGGAACAATTATATCATTGTAACCATCGTTGTTCACATCCTTTATAACTGGATTTCCTGGACATCCCCCTGTAGATCTTTGTAAAAAAGAATTCCAATCTTGAGTTACTGAATTCCAAGTAAGTATTGAAATCTTATCGTCATTGCAATGTGACACAACAATATCAGTATATCCATCATTATTAGCGTCACCTGCATCTAACCAATAAGGATTTGTTCCCACTGCTCTGGTAATGGATGTGTGCCATGATCCCGAAGATGATTTAATTTTTATTCCATCCCAATAATCTGCATCATAACGATTACTATTAATTCTAAAATAATAAACAAAATTAGTTGTTGTTAAAGAAAAGAAAATTAATCCTAGAATTAATAGTATATATTGCTTCTTTTTTTGTAATTCCATTAAAATTTCACCTTTATATAATTTTATAATTTATTAAAATTATTAGAATTAGAATATCCAAGATTATATTTAAAACAATTTAGACTAATTTTTTACAAATATAATTTTATACAAATTTAAATTTGAAAATAAACTGAATATTCGAGTAAATTTTAAGCCCTGTTATATAAAATATTAATCATAAATATATGGAGATAATATAAAATAAGGAAAACAATAATTAAAATGTCCTTAATTGTTTCAATAAATTTAGGTTTTTAAAGAAATTTTTTTTAGCTCTATATTTCCTTTTATTTAAGTTATGTCATGTATAGTTATCAATTCTTAAAAATATTAAAAGAGAACAAATAAAATAAGAGAATTAAAAATTATTAATTTAAATAAGATTAAAATAATTGTTATATATTTATATTATAAATCTTAATTTTCAAATTAATTTCTTCTAAAATGTTGATGAGTAAAGAAATTTTTGTGTTTGATGCTAATTTCTTTATTTGCATGCTATCTATAAATGCAAGAGAAATTCTCATTAATTTAAAGAAAGCAGCTTCTGAATTAGATTATGAATTTTATATATCTGATGTGGTTTTTAAAGAAATTAAAGCCTCTGATATTTTTAAAGAAAAATTCGTTGATTTAGTGAATATAAGAGAAGTAGATAAAAAAAAAATTGAAGATATAAAAAGAAAATTAAATAAAGGAAATATCCGGTTTCCTGCTCAGGATAATGATTTAAGTCTTGTAGCATTATCAAAAGGATTATTAGAGGAAATGGATTTAAGTGAAGTTAACTTAGTTACAGATGATTTTAAATTAGCAAAAAATACAACTCTATTATATCCAAGAATAATTAATATTTTATCTCTCTCTAGTTTTCTTTTAAAAGTTCATCGAACAGCATCAAAATCTCAAATGAGGAATTATTTTAAGAATGTTTGGAAACAAAGCTTAAATTATACTCTTGGATATATGATTGAAAGGTCTAAAACATATCCTGCAGAAGATAAAATAACATGGTTAATAGAAAGAGCCGTTAGTGTAACAGAGGATTCAATAATTAGTCAAGATTCCTATTCGGAAGATAAAAAGATTAAATTTGGACATGGTACATCGAAGTATGAGGAGAATTTAAAGATAGCAGAAAAATATATTGAAGGTCAAAAATTAAGTCGAAGTGATGAGGCATCTGTAGAAAATATTATTTCTTTTCTCGAAAACTTAAAGATTGCCAGAGAATATTTAAAACAAAGCAGAGACGCAATTATAAAGAATGATTCCAAGAGTGCTGTAGCGGATTTAAAGAAAGGGAATGGATTTTTGGTCTCTTTATTACAATTAGCTCTAGGTCAACTGAAACAATTAAAGGATTATGAAATAGTTGAAAAATTAATATGTTCTGAAATATCAAAGATGGAATTTTTAAGGGCATTTTTATTGGTCTCTCTTGGTCGTATTAATTCTGCCATTGATTCATTGGAAAGGGCAGCATTATTTTCAACGATTATATATAATTACCAAACATGTTTAACTTTAAATTATGTTAAAGCATTAATCCTTCTTTTCCATGGTTTATATGATAGTTCAATTTTATCGTATAATTTTACAGAAGAACTAGCGGAAGTATATCAAGATGATAAACTTAAGCTAAAATGTGCTATAGGAAAAGCAATTGCTTTATATATGCAAGGAAGTAAAGAAGAAAGAAATACTGCTATGGCAATTATGAGTGAAATCTCTGATATTAACCTTGATGAAAATATAGGTGATGCAGTAATTGTATTTAGTGAATTAGGAGATTATTTTTTAGCTTTAGGTCACTCTCAATTAGCAACAAATCTCTACAATGAAAGTTTAGAAATGGCAATTGATGCTGGTTTAGATTGGAAAGCAGATATATTAGTGGAAAAATTAAAGCGAGCATATATAGCAACGGTTATAAATGGTTATAATGCAGAAGAAGTTATTGATAAAATTGATCTTTTGTTAAACAGAGCTTATAATGTGAAAAACGTAGAAAAATATAATGAACAAATAAAAAAAATCTCAAGTTTTAATAAATTATTCTATACACCGTTTCCTTATATCACAGGGACTAATAAAATCATAAGTTATGGGAAAATACCCAAAGAGCTTAAAAAAGATTTTCTAGAAGTTGTACATTTTATTAAAGAAAAAAATGGTAAATTGCTTTTTATCATTTCTCATTATGAATTAGGATTATTGGGGATTAGACTAAAGACAGAACAAAATATTACTGGTATTGCCGAAAATTATAGTCTAAAAATAAAACCAACAGCTAAAGTAAAAATCTATAATTCAGATGAGAATCTAAAAGAATTATATTTAATTCGTGCCATTATAGAAATCCAAGGAAAAGATCAATGTGAAATACATTATACCTTACCCTCATTCTTTAAACAATTAAACATTTAAAGATTTTAAATTTTAACAAAATGAAAAAATAAGGCAATTTAACCGCCTTTTCTCTCATTTTCAGCTCTCTGACTAACAAGATGAGAATGTATGGCACAACTAATACATAAATATTTTCTTGTAGTTCCACTTATAATTATAGTTCCCTCCTGCTTTAGTTCTTTGAACATTCTTCCATCAACAAGATTAGTTCTACTTCTTACTATTTTTGCTTTACTTCTTGGTACTTGACGTCCACATTTAGTGCATTGAACATTCTTGTATTTACCTTTACTTGATCCTGTTTTTCCACTACTTTTTCTTTTTTTTGGCATGATAATTTTATAAATAACTTTTTTATCTAAAAAAAATTATAGATTTAAGATTTTAGTAATATAAAGAAGAATAATTTAAAAAATTACTGACAGATTAGAATTCTGCTAAGAGCAAACTTAATATATCATTTAAAAAAATATACAATTCAATTTTTACATAATTAACTTTTTATATCTTTTTTCCTCAAACTTTTAAATGTATACATGATCCTATGTAATAAAGTGATAATTAGCAGAATCATATATAAACAAATGAATATAGTAAAAAATAATCCAGAATAATCAAATTGCATCCAATAAGATATTTGAAAAATCCATCCTTCTATGGATAAAGCAATAATGAGAATTATTATTCTATCTGCCCGTTCCATCAATCCTATTCCTTTCATATTTACTCCCTCTGTTTCTGCTCTAGCTCTTGTATATGATATCATTAAGGTCAGAAACAACAATATATAACCAACAAGAAATTCAATCAGTTTCCCATAAATTAAACCTAATAATAAAACTGCATCAGATAATCTATCTAAATTTGAATCTAAGAAAGCACCACAGGAATTAGCTTTATTTGTCCTCCTAGCTACTGCACCATCAAGAATATCAAAAGCACCAGAGAAAAAGATAAGAAACGGTGGAATCCAAGCAAGGAATATTCCTTTAGAAGAAAATCTAAAACCAATAAAAATAGTAGCAATAATAGAAAAAATAAATCCTAAATATGAAAGGATATTGGGAGATATATTATGCTGAATTAAATAATTTATAGGTTTTTCAGTAAATATGCTTAAAAATTTTTTTTGTTTAACTCGTTTTTTAGTATAATGCTTTTCTTCTGACAAGATTAATACTCATTAAAATAATTATAATTGAAAAATAATAATTAGTCAAGTAAAGTCTTCAAGTTAAATTTTATTAACCGTATTACTGATGAGGCAAGATATGATTTAAATCCAAGACTTATAGTTGGGATGTTTAATTTTAAAAACTCTCTTGAATTTATAAAATCTTCACTTTGATTACCTAATATAAAATAAATTTCATTTTGGATTAAATTATTTTTCATTACTTCAAAAAAATCCTTTCCTTCTTCTCTTAAAACGAAAATTAACTTCTTGTTGATTTTCAATTCTATTAAATAATCAATCATCGAAAGTTTTTTTACTTCTACAAATTTTAAAGGATTTTCATCTAATTGATTTTTATTTTCTTTTACTTTAATTAATTTAACTATATAATCTGAAAGTAAAAGCTCGTTTTTTGGAAATTCAGAATATATCAGATTTTTTGTGTTGAAAATAAAAGTACCATAAGTATTAAAAAAAATCCAAATCTGAACGTTCATGTTGAATTTATCATTATCAATAAGTGAAGATAAAATACAACGAGATATTACATCTAATCTACCAGAAGAGCTAGGAATATCCTTAATGGTATATTTGTCGATATTAACAGTCTCTGTTTTGAGTAAGAAGGTTATATTCAATAGCTATCACTATAATTATTATTATTTAAGAATCCTCATTTTATATATCTTTCAATTTCCAAATAATAATATAATTTATCACGGCAACAATTTGAATAATTATAATTACAGAAATACAATAGGGAGGTACGCTGAATTGTGGATCTATTTGATATATAACTATAGGAACTAGGGTTTGTACGGTTATCCAACATAATACTGTGGCAATATATGCAAGTATAAATCTTCTTTTATATCTTGAGATTTTATGATATTGATTAATATTAAATAGGAGATTATAAGCAGATTTTCCAATTTTAGATAATTTATATCTTTTATTACTAATAATTAATAATGATTCTAGGCTTTTTAAATGATATGACAAAGTAAGACTATCAATTGATTTTAATCGCTTTTTTATTTCACTAAATAGTAATTTTTTTGAGTTTCCAATTTCTTTTATAATCTCTGTTCTTATTTTATGAGCAGGCGATTTGAATATTTCATCCTCATTAATACCAGATTTTAATTGTGATCGATCTTTATTTTCTTTCATCTTTAATAATTCAAAATTTATTTATTTTTATTAAATATCATCGAATTTATGAAATAAAAAAAAATTTACTAAAGATTCTATTACATCATCATTTATATAATTGAGATCATTTAAAATAATTAAAAATGGTCTACATATTTTTTAAATAATAAAAAATAGACATAATATATGAATATTTAATCCAATAAAAAAAAAAATATAGAAAACTTTAAAAAAATGAATATCTCTAAATTAAAAGAAACTAATGATATAGCATTTCAGGTTATAGATTTAAAAAAATACTTTAGTGATGTTAAGGCAATTGATGGTATTTCTTTCGAAGTTCATAAAGGAGAATGCTTTGGTTTTTTAGGGCCTAATGGTGCGGGAAAAACTACAACAATCAACATACTCTCTTGTTATTTGCCCCAAACTGGCGGTCAAGCATTAGTTGGAGGATATGATGTCATTAAAGACCACATTAAAGTAAAGAAACTTATTGGCATAGTTCCTCAAGAGAATATATTTTATGAAGAATTATCTGTTTATGAAAATGTAATATTTTTTGGAAAAATGTATAATATTGATAAAAATCAGTTGAAAAACCGTGCCAATGAATTAATTGAAAAAGTTGGACTTCAAGAAAAAAGAAAAACTAGAGCAGAGAAACTTAGTGGCGGAATGAAAAGGAGATTAAATCTAATCATTGGTTTAGTACATGATCCTGATATTCTATTTCTTGACGAACCTACTGCAGGATTAGATCCACAAACTCGAAGATTGATATGGGACTATCTATTTGAATTAAAAGCTCGACATAAAACAATATTTTTAACCACGCATTATATGGACGAGGCAGACGTCTTATCCGATCGATTAGCTATTATTGATCATGGAAAAATTATTGCAGAAGGAACACCAGAACACTTAAAAGAAACAATAGGAAAAGGTGATTTATTAAATTTCAAAATTGATGGACCAATGAATATTTTATTAAGTGAAATTGAAAAAATAAAAGAATTTGATTATATTATTGATGCATACCATCTTGATGATGAAATGATTACTAGAATTAATGCAATGGATGGTCTTGGAAAAATTGGAGAAATAATAAATCATTTTACTAAAGAAGGAAAAGATTTACACATCCTAGATGTTGAAGTTCAGAGAAATAGTTTAGAAAATGTCTTCTTGGCTTTAACAGGAAGATCTTTAAGAGAATAGGAGCTGATAAATAAAATGTTAAACAATAAGAAGGAAAAAATTAAAGGAAGTGGGAATATCTCACGTATAATCACATTAACAGTAAAAAATTTAAAACGATTCTATAAAAATCCAAAAGCTTTGGGTTTCTTAATTGCAATCCCCATTATGTATTATCTAATAATAGGTTTAATCTTTGGTTCTGTTGGAGATGATGTAACAACTTATAAAATTGGATGGATTGATGATGATTCAACCACCGCCGATTATACTATTAATCCATATTTTAATGTTAGTGAATTATACAAAATTATAGATAATATAGATAATGTAAAATTAAAAGAATATTATTCAAATGAGAGTGCTATCAAAGCTGCTTTAGATGAAGAAATTGATGGATTTGTTTATTTTCCTAATGGTTTTGAGGAAGGTCTTGAAACAAGATATTTTACTCATATTGGATTTTGGAATAATGATACTACAACCTCTGCTAATTATTCCTTAAATGATATGTATGACTTTTTAGTAACCCAGACAAATCATACATTTGTATTTAACAATATAACGGCAATAGGTTTAGATAATTTTAATAATTTTCAAGATTCAACGCTAGATGCAATCTTAGTTGTTAACCAAAGTTTTGGATTGGGTCTAGATAATGGTTGGGATGTAAATATGACCTATTTTTATCGTGATGGATTATCACTTGAAAAATTAAACTATGCAAAAGGATTACTTTCTGTTGTTATAAATGGTTTTTATAAATCACAGTCATCTCTATCTGATATTGATATAATTGATAAGGCAGTAGAAGGTTCTTCAATATCAGAACCATTAGAATATGAGGTTTATTTTTTACAATCTGTCTCACCTACAACTAAATCTATTATCCAAAATTTATTTAGCAGTGTTATCTCAGGTGTTATTAATTATAATCCAAATGCAATAGATCTTAGACTTATAGTAGGGAGTGCTGTTGGTTCAGAAGTAAACCAACTAACATATCAGTCTGCTGGTTTAATTCTATATGGTCCAATGACAATTCTTTCATTTGCAATAATAATACTAACCAGTGAGAAAAAAGATGGAATTTATAAGAGATTAGCTTCCAGTGAGGTTAAAAATTATGAAATTATATTATCGAGTATTTTTGCTGATACAGCTTTAATCTTTATGCAATTAGCAATTGGAATATCTTTATTATTCCCCTTTGGATGGAATCCAGTAGTGTTTTCCTTACTTGATGCTATTTTGGGTATTATTCTAGGAGTATTTCTCTTTTCATTTTTTATTCTGGGTCTTGCATTTGCTTTAACACCCATTTTTAAAGATCCTGACACCGCTGGAGGTGGAGTATGGATAATCTTAATACCATTGATGATGCTATCAGGTATATTCTTTCCACTCGAATTTATGGGAGAAGCCCTACAAAACATAGCAAGAGTTCTACCAACTCGTTATGCCGTATTAGTATTCCAAGATCTATTGTTGAATGGATTACCCTTATCAGATCCAGGAATATTGAATAATATGGGGATCTTATTCATTTATTCAACAGTAATATTTATTATCGGAATATTTGCTTTTAAAAAATTTAAAAGATAATTAAACCTTTTTTTCTTTTTTTTTTTCATTTTTAAATTAAATAGCATTATAGAAATCAGAGTTATACATATTAATTATTTTTGTATTTTCACTAAAGATCCAATAAAGATACAATGATATATGTTGAGTTAATTATATAGTAGAAGATACAGAATAATTCTTATGTAAATAAGTAATTTAGATTTTATGGAAATAAAATTTATTATAATTAATTCATATTTATTATTAGCTGAATAAAATAGATAAGCTAATATCTCATGAAAATAAAAGATTTTCCAAAAATATATAGTAGCATTTTAATTTTATTGACTTTACTCATTCCATCATATTTTACTTTTTATGGTGCTATAATAATAAAATGGTATTTTGGTTTAAGTATAAGTACCTTTGCTTGGGTACTTATTTCACAATATAGACTAGATCCAATTAATTTATTGTTTGAATTATTTATTTTTATTATTGGTATCATTGCATTAATTATTAGTTTAAATGATAAAAAAAAAGAAAAAAAAGATAGTTTTAACAAAATATGGCTTTTATTTGGAATTATTTTAGTCATAAATTCAATAATTCATTCAGTTTATTATTATGTTGAATGTTTTTTTAGGGATCCTAACCTCCTTATATGGATTCCAATTCAACCAATTATTCAGTTTGCAATAGGGCTTTACTTGATAAAAGTGTTTTATGTATATAAGAAGAATTAATATAAATCCAATTCCTTTTTATAATTGATAATTTTCATTGCAGATTTCAATCCATCACTCGCAGCAATTGTCACTTGCCGATAAGAATTATTTTTAAGATCCCCAATTAAAAATAATTTTTTATTAGACTTCCATATATTTTGCTTATTTTCTATTAATTTTGCATTTGTAAGTCGTCCAATTGCTATTATAACTATATCATGATAAGATTTTGATTTATCATTAAATTTGATTTCTATTAAAGTGGAATTATTTTCCATTTTTTTACATAATAATCTTGAAACTTCTTTATTTTTGATAATCTTTATTTTCTTATTGAATTCTACTCTCTTTAAAAGTAAAGGTAAACATTGAGAATTATTAGTTCTAAAATAGATAGAGATTTTGTTGGTTAAAGATTCTAGTTGAAGTGCATAATCAAAAGCTACATCTCCACCTCCAATTATAGCAATGTTTTTATTTATTATTTTTTTTTTTTGAATTTTAGCTACTTCATAGAAAAGCAATTTTAAATTATATAATTCATCTTCACCTGGAACTGAAATTCTTTTTGGAATGGTTCCTGTAGCTAATATTAAAAATTTAGATTTATATTGATTTGAATTGGAATTAATAATGAACTTTTCTTTTTCTTTATTCCATTCAATTTTTATAATTTCTTCCTTTATCAAACTAACATTTATTTTATGCAAATGATCACTTAATAAACTTATAAATTTAAAACCAGTAATACCATCTGGAAATCCTAAATAATTTTCAATCATATTTGCATTCCTTGCTAATCCTCCAACTTGATCTTTCTCAAATATTAAAGGATTTAGTCCAGCACGTTTTAATTGGATTGCAGCTGCACATCCAGCAGGTCCTGCACCTATTATAATAACTTCCGAAAAAATTCTATTCATGTTTCAATTTCTCCAGTAAAATATCACTTATAATTGGGGTGGCAAAACCATGAGCAGCGGCTTTCAGTGAAGATAAATGTAATTCTTCATTCCGACTTGCTAAACAATCAATTACCATCCATACTTGAAATCCCCTACAAAAGGCAGATCTAGCTGTTGTTTCACAACATAAATGAGTAACAACCCCTGTTATAAATAATTGATGAACATTTAATTTTTCTAATAATTCTTGAAGGTTTGTACCAATAAAAGCATCATAAGATGATTTTTTTATTATATTTTCATCATTTAATTTAAACGGAGGAATTATTTCTGATAAAGGATCTTCAAAACTAAGTTCTTCTCCCCACCATCTACCCATTATGGTGTCGTTATTATCACTATTTAGCTTACCATATTGAGTAAAAATTACAGGACGATTATTTATTTGAAAAATATTTATAAGTTTTTCAATTGGTTTTATAATTGTTTCACCAGAAGGAAGATAGGCATGAGATGAAGAATCTAAAAAATAATTCTGCATATCAATAATTAATAAAGCACTTTTATTTAAATTAAAATTAATTTCCTTCTTTCCAGAAATAAAGTTATCTAAGATTTTTATCCATTTTTTAATCTTTTTTTCTCTATTTTTTATAGTAAAATATTTTTTTTTTTTTAATGAACTCACATATTTAAGCAATCTAAAAAATATATTAAATTTTTTTAATTGATTGTTGAAATGGCATAAATTCTTCTATATTATATGTCCCTTTTTCGTATTTTAAGGCAATCTGACCACAATTGCTTCCGATTAAATTTTCCTCTAATTCTCCAATACTTAGTATCGTAGCAAAACCTAAGTCTTGTAAATTCTGGATTAAATCATTTAAATTATTAGTATTATTTGGATTTATTAGAGAATGAAAACCATTTATTTTTACTGCTTCCGTCGGATTTAATGGCGTTAATTTTATTAAGAATTTTTTCGGATTAAATAATTCTGCGATTTTTTCCGCATCAATTGGATAATTTTTTTCAGCAGCAAAATTTAAAGTTATTTTTCTGCCATTTCCATTTAGAAACCTTTCTCCATATTCGGATATTTGTTTTAAAGACCATTTCGGATAAGGTATAATTTTATTCCTGATTTTTTCATCTGTAGTGTGAATAGAAAATTGTAACTGAAAATCTCCATTTAAATAAAGATTATGTTTTATTTTGATTAATTCTTCCATAAAATCTGTTCCTTTAAGAGGGGCAATAGTAGAAATACAAGACATTAATCCAGGAGCCATATATCGAGTTTTAAGTTGTTTAATTACTTCTAATACATTTGGATTTAAGGCAGGATCACCCATTCTGGCAAATTGTATTTTAAATTTTCTTATAGGGATTATTTTTTCAGGATAATGATTTAAAACCATAAAATCTATTTGTCTAATCATATCTTCTGTTGATATATTCCCTTTAAAATAACTTCCAGCATCACATATTGAACAGCCGATTGGACAACCATACATTGTAGAGATAATAAGTACCCATTTCTCCTCTCTTTTATATGGAGGCGGAATTGATTCTACAAATTCAAGATATTTTTTTTTAATTTTTGCTATGTAAAGAACAGCTAATTCATAATATCCAAATTTTTTTATTATATCCATATTAATCCTCTTCTCTCAACGATTAGAAATATTATAGATTTCAAATTTATTAAATAAAATTTGACTTAAAATTCTTCTGATAATCAATTATATATGTAATAATACCGCTAATTACAAATTTAATATCGATTTTATAATTTATAAAAGATTTGCTAATTCTTAAGTTTATTTAGAATGATTAAAATAAAAATATATAAAAAAAGAGAAATTTAGGATGCTATTTTATTCTTTTTTTTTCCTGATATGCATTTAAATAGAAAAATGAAGCGATTAGAGAAAATACTATAACAATTCCTAAAATACCCGCAAGGTAATTATTTTCAATCCATGATAATATTGGAGTCCAGAAAGATTCTGGCTCGCTAACGCCTTCAGTTTCTAACACTTTTTCTAATCCATCAGGGTTTTCTGATAGAATTCCTATCGAATATCCTATTGTGAGCATAAGGATCAAAACTAAGATAGTAACCAATATTGTAAAAATAGGCCATTTATACCTTTTCCAATTGGTCATTCTCTAAAGACCTCCAACTAATTTCAATTGTTATAAAATCTGGTTTGGTTTTTAATATATAAAATACAATTAAACCCGAAATCACTGCTTCACCTATACCAATTAATAAATGCCAATACACCATAGCAGGTATGGCAACTTCAATTGGAATTACACCAGAGATTCCTAATTCAATCCCACAGATTAAAGCTGCTAGAACCACACCAATATAAGATCCAATACTCGTCGAAATGGTAATTATATATTTTTTATCTAATCTTGTTTTACTCAATAATTTTTTTAATCCTAGCACAATATAGAAACCAAGAATTCCACAGATGATACCCATATTAAAAGTGTTAGCACCGAGGGCAGTAATTCCACCATCACCAAATAAAGTTTGAACTAATAGAACTAAAAATAGAATGATAACCGAAGCCCATGGTCCCAAGATCACAGCAACTAATGTACCTCCTATTAAATGTCCTGAAGTGCCCCCAGGGATTGGATAATTAACAAATTGAAATGCAAACACTACAGCAGCCAATACTCCAATATATGGAATATATTTTTCAGAATCTTCATTTTTAAAAAGATTTCCAACTTTAAAATAACTTATTATTAGAAAAATAACAGCAATAATCCATAATACTCCAATTAATATTGGATCTAACAAACCATCAGGAAGATGCATTTTTTTTTTAATTTTTTTTTTTTAATTTCTGATTTATAATTTAAGAATATGAATTATTTAAGATCTAGTATGATAATTTATAAGAATTTTACAATTTTATAAAATAGTATGAACTTGCTTTTTTTAATTGATTTTAAATCGATAATTATCCAAACTTTTATTATCAAGAATTGAAGTTAAATTTATTTTCTAAAATCATCTTTTCGATATATTTATATCATTTATTTATTTCACATTAAAATATATTATAAATATTGAAAAAGTGGATTTAAAAATGTCAGAAAGGATGGAAATGTTAAAATTAGGAACAACAACTGCAGATGCAAACGATATAATCATTTCTTATAAAAATCAACATGTTCTGTTAGAATATAAAGATTATAATAGAAATATTAATCAAATAACATTTAATGAAGTTATTGCATTTAATTTTAAATAAATTGGTGAAGTAGATTATGAAGATGATAGTATATATAAAATCCATAATTCAAAATGGCTTTCTGATCAGATAAATAAATATCTTATGGAATATCCTTTTGATGATGTAATAGATTATGTGCATTATAAGTTTTGCTTTAATGAAACAGGAGAAGAGTTTAATATAATTTGTAATATTAATATAAAAATCTTAATTGAAAAATAATAACTAATAAAATACCTAAAATCAATTAAAGTCTAAATAACAGATTATAATAACCTATAATTAATTTCGATAAGATATATTATATTGTAATGTAAAGTTTTTTATTTTGATGATAATTTCAAAATAGAAATAATGCCTTATAATAATAATAAAGACACCGTATATATGCAATCAATACTACCATTCAGATATGAACATGAAACAACATCTTTATCAAAACTCCATCCTTTAACCAGGTTTTTAATTCCTTTCATTTTAGTAATTCCATTTTTAATAGTTGAAGATATATATCTTATATTTACAATTTTATTTTTCACTATCATTATTGTGTTTTTTTTTCGATTGAAAATTTTAAGAATTCTATCGAAATTAAAAAGTATCCTCTTGTTAACAATTTTTATTGTTATTTTTTTACCTATATATATTGGAGACAACGTTTTATTTCAAATCAATATAGGAATACCTATTTATTTTTATCAAGAGGGTTTAGAATTAGCTTTTTTTCTATTTTTTCGTATATTTACATCTATTTTTGTCTTTATGTCTTTTTTTTCTACTCTGACCTATTCAGATTTTATAGAAGCACTTACCAAATTAAAATTACCATCAATTTTTGTTGGAAGTTTAATTATTTTTCTGCATTATATTCCAATCTTAGCAAATTCAAACAAGAAAATCCTGGAAGCTCAAGAATTAAGAGGAAAAAAAATAACATCTTATTGGGTGAAATTAAAAACTCATGCTTTTATTATGGGAAAGAGTGTATTAGTAAATATGGAACGTAGTGAAAGAATATATGCGAGTTTAAAAATGAGGGGTTTTACAGGTAAGATTACTTTCGCACCAAGAGGATTTAAAATGATTGATGTGTC
This sequence comes from uncultured archaeon, assembly GCA_964525635.1. GTDB lineage: Archaea > Asgardarchaeota > Lokiarchaeia > Sigyniarchaeales > SOKP01 > JAFGOA01. The sequence continues at coordinate 12,620 of CAZGJX010000028.1, read as the reverse complement.
AGTTTTATTATTATTCATCTCTTTAATGATAATTAATATCTTTTTTATTGATTTAAAACAAATATATATGGGGGTTATGAATTTATTTTATCTTTAGAAGTAACAAAATTGAATTTTTCCTATAATTCGAGTTTTTCTATCAAAGATCTCTCTTTTAAAATTGAGAGTAATTCTATCTTTGCCCTAGTAGGCAATAATGGTTCTGGAAAAACAACGCTTTTAAAATTATTAGTAGGACTTTTAAAAGCAAATTCTGGTACAATAAAAATATTCGATGATATCCTTACTAGAAATAAAAATCAATTATGGGAAATAAGAAAGAAAATAGGTTTTTTATTTCAAAATCCAGATGATCAATTATTTGCTCCTACAATTGAAGAGGATGTTGGTTTTGGAGCGCGAAACCTAAAACTTAAAGAAGAGGAAATTAAAAAAAGAGTTAATTGGGCACTGGAAGCCGTTGATCTATTAGATTATAAAAACTATTCACCTTTCAATCTTTCATGGGGACAGAAAAAGAGAGCCTCTTTAGCAGGATTATTAGTTATGAAACCAAAATTATTAATTTTAGATGAACCTTTTGCTAATTTGGATTTTAGATCAATATATAATCATTTAATTATAATTGAGAAATTACGGAAAGAAGAAAAAATGACTATCTTATTTACATCTCATAATTTATTTTTTGTCCAACATTGGGCAGATAAAATGTTAGTTTTGGATAATGGTGAATCCATTTTTCAAGGTAATTGCATAGAGGGATTGAATAATCCTAAAGTTAAGGATTTAATAGGATCATATGATGAAATCAGTAATTTAATAAAAAAATAAAATGAATTATTCCAATTCAATTAGAGGATTTTCTCAAGGATTTTAACGAAATAAAATAGTTTATAATATTCTGTTTTTATTAATATTTTAGGAATTTTTTTTATAGATAATTAAGAATATATTACTCAATTTAATCATTATGCATCTAGTTTTAACCTACTTTGATAGATTGAAGGGCCCAAGTATCTTTTTATCCTTTCCCGATGCAAAAATTGAAGAAGATATAATATATAAACTTATAAAATTCTTCGATTTAGAAATAAATGAAACCTTTTTTGAGATAGTATTAATCAATAAAAAAAAAAAAATTATTAATTTATATATAGAAATCCCTTCAGAATGGGCACGAGGAGGAAAAGAGATGGTTATGCTTTCATTAATTATGAAAAAAGAATATAAGAGCGAATTGGTATATGCTTTTATTGTTGAAACCTCTCATCAAATTTTAAAAACAAAAAATGTATATAAAGCATTTTATACAAATGATGATCATTATAATGATAACATTGAAGTTTACTTAGCACATGAACAAATTAGAATAATATTATTTGATTGTTTATCTAGCTTGATTTCAAGATTAGAATCAAAATTAAATAAGAAAATAAAAAAGAGATAATTATATCATTTAATTTCCTTTTTTTAAATCTAATCTATTAAATTATTGATTTTAGTAAATTATCAACTTATAATTTAGTATTAAATATATAAATAAATTGAAAATTGGACTATAAAAAAAATTAATATATTCATATTCATTCTATTTATGTAAATCTAATTATTTTATTAAGAGGATGAATATAACAATGTTTTGCTCAAATTGTGGTGAAAATATAGAAGATATTAATACAAAATTTTGTCCATTATGTGGAAGCAAAATTCAAAATGATTTTCAAGGTCAAGCTCAAAAAACTAATATTAATTATCAAAATCCTTATATAGTTAATAAACAACCCTCGAATAGCTATCTCAATTCTGCGATTCCTTCCCAAAAACCAATTATGACAAATATGGGGACTGGATCCCATTCTAAGAAATGTTTAGCATTTTCAATAGTATCCCTTGGTCTTGCTGCTGCTGGATTAATTCTTGGTTTTTTTGGATTTTTCATAAGAATTATTAATTATAATACAAGTCGCTTTTTTATACCTCAAACATTGCCTATTATTATCTTTTATATTGTTGGACTAATTTTTGGTATTTCAAGTAGATTAAATAGCAACAGAGCAAGATTAACAGAAGCTCAAAATACACCTGAGAAAATAGGAAGTGTACTTAGCATATTTGGAATTATTGCTAATATCGCAGGTATTGTATTTTTCATAATTATGTTTGTTTTTACATCAGGTATTTGGAATACACTATATTATTATATGTAAATTTTTTTTTTTCTTTTTTATATTATGAGATATTCTTTCTAAAATGTTCTAATTTTGAGAAAAATAAGACTCTTTTTACTATTAGATGAATTAGTATAAAAACATTTATAATCTCTCAATTATATAATTAAATTGGGAAAATAATGATGGAATATATGCGTTATCGAGGACATATATGATATCAAATGATTATATGTGCAAAGAAACGCAGACATCTGGAGTTTTTATAATCGATAACTTACACTGCTGGCAAATGGGCTCTTAGTCAAGTAAAAGGATGGTTCCGTACGATGAGATTAGGGCAGTACCCAGACAGCAGAAAGATTATGTCCCTTAAAGCATAGAAGTTAACGCCTAGCACGAGAGAACAAATTTGATTTTAAGGTATCCCCTTAGAATGAGAATTTTGTGTTAGTGTTTTAGGCAACAGTCTATGTATCTTATTATTATTTTCTTTTTAAATATAAATTATTTTAAAGAAATATGATCTTTATTTCATATTATTTATTTAAAAATTACCATAAATTGAATTTACGCTAATATTTCTCCAAAAAAATAAAGATCACTAATTAATTTTATTTTAAAAAAGATATAAACAAAGTTTAGAAAAAACTTACTGTATCAGAATTAAATAATTCTTTTAATTCTTTATTCGCTACATTTTCACTAACCTCTAAATAACGATCCAATAGGTTTTCTAGTTTAGGTGCCCATTTCTTCATTACAGCTCGAATAAATCCTATATTGATATTTTTTTCTGTAGCTATACATAATACTCCTCCCCCAATTTTCATTGAAAAGATCATTCCTTTATTATATTCTGTAATTTGTAAATCAATATTCCCATATCCAAGAATCATTCCCTGTTCTTCACCAGCCATGAATACTGCACCACCAATAGCGCCAATTTTCTCGACCGAAGTTATATCATCAGAAAGCCTAAATTTAGATTGACTAAGTAATGTTATTCCTGTTTCATCAATAATGATTGCATATCTAACACCTGCTGCACTATTAATGATTGCATTCAATATTTTCTTTAACATTACCTCATCTTCATAACTCATAATTTATTTTCAACCTAATATTTTTTTTTTTCTAATTCTTTGTTTTGTTTTTTTTTTAGTTTAATATAAAAAAATCCAAACTACCTTATATGATTTAATTTTTTTAACCCTAAACCTATTATCATACAAATAATATTTAGTACTTAAATAATTAAGGAATGGAATAATTATTCCTACGAATATAACGAAAATAAAAACATATAGTCTCAAGTTTATTATTTTGGATTTTAAAAGAGCATTTGTCTTTTTATAATCATTTCCAGACTTTTATAGCCATAAATATTTTTATTTGGCCTTTTAAGCAATATTAGGAGTTTTATCGTCTCATCTCTATTTAGGCTTCTTTCTACTTTGATATAATTTGATTTATCAATAAAAGTTCTATTTTTTACTATTGTTTCTAAAGCAAGTTCATGTTCTTTATAAGGAAATTTATTAGGTATTTTAGAAACAATTGGAAAGCCATGATAATCAGCAATCACCCCTGCTGCAAAATTCGGAAAATTTTTAATAACATTATTAAGAAAGTCAACAACCTGATTTTGACTTAAAATATCTTTAATTATTAAAATCACTTCTGTATATAATTTTAATAAATAAATGATAAGGAATTAGATTATTAAATCAGAATAACATTCAAATAATACATAAACCACGAAATTTAAAGTATAAATAACTATAAATTAAAAAAAAAAATAAGCTATTATTGCCTTTTATTGATACTTGAAAGCATAAATATTTATCTTTTTAAAGAGAGAGATAAATTTTCAACAAGTTCACTGAAACGATTACGAACTGTTACTTCCGTAACTTGTGAAACTTGTGCAATTATTTTTTGTGTTCGCCGTTCTCTTGCAATTAATGTTGCGGCATAAATTGCTGCAGCACAAACACCTGTTGGCCCTCTTCCGGAGGTCAGACCACGTTCTGAGGCCATCTTAATTATCTTTTTTGCTATTTTATGACATTCATTAGATAATTCTAATTCTGAAATGAATCTAGTGAGAAAATCTAAAGGTTTCGTTGGATTTAGATTTAAGTCAAGTTCATTTGATATAAATCTAAAAGATCGTCCAATCTCTTTTTTATCTACTCGAGCTATTTCAGCTATTTCAGTCAAAGTTCTTGGAACTTTATACATTCTACAAGCGGCATATAAACTTGCTGCTGCAACTCCTTCTATACTTCTACCTCGAATAAGATGCTTTTCTACAGCACTTCTATAGATTTTTGCTGAACATTCTCTTAAATTCTTCTGCAGATCCATATTTGATGCCATACGATCAAGTTCACTCAAAGCAAATGTTAGGTTTCTTTCTGTAGCATCACAAACTCTAATTCTACTCTGCCATTTCCTTAATCTATGAATTTGTCCCCTTAATTTTGCAGGAATTTCTTTCCCATAAATATCGCGATTTTTCCAATCTATCATTGTACTCAAGCCCTTATCATGGATCATATAAGTCATGGGAGCTCCAGTTCTTGTTCTTTTTTTCTTTTGTTCTGAATTAAAAGCTCTCCACTCAGGCCCTCGATCTATAGACTTTTCTAAATGGACTAAACCGCAATTCTCACATACTAATAATCCTCTATTCTCATCAAAAAAAATGCTTTCTCCACACTCATTACAAATATTCTTTTCTGTACTAAGATTATCAGAAACGGATTTTGATTCTTTCCAACTTGAAATAAGATACACCCTTAGAAAATTGTATTAATAAATCGTTATTATTCCTTAAAAATCATTTAAATTTTACGTAAAAATTGGTATTTGAGTCTATTTCTTCATTAGGTTTTGTTTTAATTGAAATAAAAGGCATCTTCATTGGACCAAAAATATCTTTAACAAAGCCAATATTTTTATATTCTTCATTGTAAATTGGTTTTTTTAATATTTTTTCGAAATTCCTATTCCATTTAGTAGCTCTAAAGATTTGATGTTTCTTATTAGACATACCTAAATGAAATAAATCTAATTTAACCCAATTCAAAAATTAAACCTCAATTTATTACTATATCCTTTTTCGTTATTATGATCTCAGGTAATTCTTTAAACTAATTTAATTTATTGTCAATATATAAATCTTAAGGTTTTTCGAAAAAATAATAATTTTTTTTTCATAATAGAAGAATTTTACCGATTATTTTCAGAAAATTCTTTCATTAATTTATAAAATATCTAAATATGTAATTTACTTTTTATAATTTTATTATATATACGATTTTTGAATTTGATATTTCCTCCAACAATTACATTCAAAATCTGCTATATTTAACTCATCCAAGTTTTGGTTAAGGATAAATTGTTTCAGTTTCTGTTTCATATTTTTATTACATTCCCCCTTTAAACAATTATGAATACCTCTTTTTGTACCAATTCCAGAAGGATCACACAATATACGAATTTTACTTAGATCTGATTTAGTTAATGATCTTTTAAAACATTCAAATAAGGAATAAAACCATGGTGGTCTATATCGTTTTTGATACCATAAATACTCTACAAGTGAACCTTTTTGAATATTGCAAGGATTGACTGAAATAGAGTTTATATTATAAGAAATGAGTGTTTTTATCGAATTTGTACAATCATCTATTGCTGCTTGTTCGTTTAGAAAAGGAGGTTTGAATAAAAGATATGCTTTAATCCCAATACCCATTTTCTGACATAATTTTAATGTTTCTATAAAATCAAGAAAGAATAGATTTTTATTAATATAATTATTTCTAATATGATCATCTACAGTCTCAAGTCCGATACCTATTTCTATATATGTATTTTTTAGGTATTTCAGCATTTCTTTTAATTGTTTCTTATCTATGAATTCTATTCTAGACTCGACAATGAATTCCTTGATTTTAGATATTTCAGCTACTTTTTTATAAATATAAATTCTTACATCTTCAGAAATTTCAGAATTATCGAAAAAACTTCCTGAATTAAATATTTTTAAAATGTAATCATCAGTATCATTTAGAATTTCTTCTATTTTATTTTCGAAAGCATAATTAAATTGATTAATAATTTGTTGAGAATCCACATTTTTTATATTAGCATCCTGAATATAACCACACATTGAGCAACCAGCATGTTCCAAAGCCCAGTAACATCCTTTAGTTCTTAATATAATCGTGAATTCTTTACCTATACCATCAATTAATCGTTCTTTTTTTGTCCAAAAACTGACTGGTTTATTCAGTTCATTTTCAGAAAATTGTTTTTTTCTTCTTATTGAGATTTTTCTTATTTTATCTATTTCTTTATCTAAAGAATTATAGTTTTTGGCATTATTATCTTGTTTCATAAAATTTTACAACTCTTCCTGAAGTAGTATTTTTTATATATTCAGAACCAATAATCATATTTCCAACTGCAATTACTTTTTTTTTTTCTTTGTCAAAAACACAAACATTATCATCAGGTAATAAATTTGGAGAAAAATAAATTATCCCTACTCTAAATAAGGTATTACCTTTAATTTGATTACCATCAAAAATGATGTAATTTGAAAAATTATCCATAAAAGCTATTTTTTCAGCACCTTTTATAGTAAGATTAATTTTTCCCGTTGAAGATTCAAAAATTCCAAGTTTTTCTTTTGTTTCTGAATTAAATAACTCCATTTTAGTATATTTTTTATTTCTTCTATATTTCAAATTTTTAGATATTAATTTTATCCCAAATCCTTTCCCAAATTGGTAATCAATGATCTTTATAAATTTTCTTATCCAACTATTCGATAAATAACTGTCTTCAGAGTTCTTAGTTTTTGGAATAAATTCAGATATATATTTTTGAATTAATATATTTAGAGAATTCATTGATTCAACAGAAGTCGGATGATCTTTTATGTTTGTATATATGAAATTATAATTAAGGTTTTTTTTAGCTTCTTCAATTATTTCAAGATATCCTCCATCAAGATGACAAATTATAGGTATCCCTTTATCATATTTAATTAATAGATTATAAAGCATATCAGAGGCAATCTCAATCTCTTCTTCATTCCATTCCCCAGTTACGGAAATATCATAAGAATTAACTGGATAAATATCTTCCAATTGTCTTGGAATAGCCCCCAAAGGTGAGGTTAATATAATTTCCTGAATAGTTGGAAATTCAGGATATTTTCTTGTTATTTTTTGAAATATTCGATGTGATTTTGATTGAGAATATGGTTTTTTTGCTGAACATGGAAATATTATAATTAATTTTGTCCAATTTTCAGGTTCAAAATTATTAATTACCTTATTTCTAAAATGTACAAAATCAGGGCGATAATAAGATGATGGGCCTAAACAATTTATTATTTTATTTTTTTGAATTAATTTCGTATAACCTTTTATATACTTAAAATAATTTTTATCCAGTATTTTTAATAATGAGATAAAATTCAAATCATTAAAGGAAGTTTTTTCAATAAACGCTCTTATATCTTCAGTATGAAGATATTGGAGAGTTTTCTTCATATAATTATTTATTGTTATTAGGTTATGATAACATAACAAGTCAATTTTTTCTATTGAGTGTTTATCTCCTAATAAAGCCCCTAACTTTCCATTACATGATGAACAATTACATGGGAGAAATTTCATTTTATAGATTGGTAATAAAGACTCTATAGAATCATAATAATTTTCTAAAGATATGGATAAAAGATATGAACTATCAATCAAATCAAATCCTAAATAAATGAGTATTGGTAAATAATTTGATACTAATTTACCAGAAACCATTAAAACTAGATTATTATCAAGATTTCCTCTAATTTCGATAATTAATTCGATAATCTTTCGATAACGAGCTAAATTATGAAAAAGATCTGGGAAATTTAAAATCTTTATATTTGAATTGTGTCTAATTATAGGAATATATAGATTAAATAATTCAGAGTATTCAAAAAGTTTAATAGAAATTCCAAAATCAATATCTGGGTAATCAAAAAGAATTTTCTCAGCTTTTTCTAAATGTTTTTGTATTTCTTGATTTGAAAACTCTTTATTAATTGATGTTGTTGGTATATTGAATGGAATTATTGGAATGATATTACTAGACTGAAATATTTGCTTTTTTTCTTCTAAAATTTCTTGAAATCTATTTAAAGTCCCATCATATGCAAATATAAAAATAGAATCAATGAATCTTTTATTTAAAAACTCATCTTTCAGATATTTTGTCTCTGTGATTAAAAAAATCTCTTGACATCCGAAAGAATCGATAAATTCTGCGTTATTGGCGAGAAATTGATTAAAGGGAATAATGATATTTGGTGTGTTCATAGAATTCTTAAATGACTTAGAAAGTTTTATTTTTCCAATTCTTGAAAAACCCATACCATTTTTAATTAATTCGAAAAAATAGACCATTCTATTTTGATAAATTTATAACTATCATTTTAATATATATAAAGACAATTCATGAGTACATAATTGTTAATTATTATAAAATTATTGTTTTAATTTTATTAGGGATTATTATTGTTCTTATTGTCAAAATATTCTGCCTCTAAATTTGGAAAGAGTCTATTTATATTTCCTTCTTTCTTGATATATATCAATTCCAAATCAATTAATTTTTTAATATGATATTCAATTGTCTTTCTATTTATTTGAAGCGAATGAGCTAACTTATTATTCCAAATTCCTGGTTCTTCTTCAATTTTTTTTAAACTTTTTAGGGTAAGTTCACTTTTTCGAAGTTTTAAATCAATGTTAGAGATTGGGTTTTTATCCAAATAAGGAAAATACAACACATAACTTTCCATAGTTTCTTTTTTAATTATCTTATAAGTGTCTAAGATTTCTAAATGCCATACTAAATTTCCTGATGCTAAGTCTGTTTTTCGAAGTAACTCACTAAAATGAATACCTGGATTTTTTAATATCAAATCTATAATCTTACTTCTATTTTCATTTTCGAGTACCTCATCTATAGATAATCTATGTACTCCTGTTGGAAATAATTGAGGTCTTTTTTTTAATTTATTTATATAATCTCTTTTAGATATGACACTAATTATATAAATAGCTGAAAATATAGATATTGGTATTAGTATGGATAATGTAATAATGAGAGGGAGATCTAAACCAACGGGAATAATTTTTTCTATTTTAAATATTGTTATATAATAGTCAGTATTACTTTGTAGGTTTTCAATAGATCCTTCTAAAAAATTATATCCTATGCCTTCTATTTCTATTGTATCAATTAATTTTAAATCGCTTTGATTAGTATAATATCCGATGGAATATTGATCACCTTGATCTAATCCAAAAATAGGTATTTTTATAAAACTAAAAGTCAATCTAGAAATTGTATCATTTGTAATTAATTTATAAACAGAATTATATTGAAAATCTAAAAGATAATTATTATACTTTGTAATATTGGGAAAATTATTAATATAATTTGACCAATTTAATAAAGCTGTAAAATTCATTTCTAAAGGATGATTAAATTCAGAGTTATTAATTTCCATTTTAAGTTGTTTTGAGCCAAAAACTAACCATGATAAAGAATCAATGCTAAAATTCAGATCAACAATTACATCGGATGTTATATTTAATTTTAGGATATTACCCGCACTATAATATGTAAAATTATAATCATAATCAGGGGATATTATAACTGAAGGTTTTAATAATGCATTATTTAGGTTGAGTTTAACATTAGGATATTCAGTATTTAAATTGAATATAAAAAAAAAGAAAAATATGAAATATGCTTTTTTGATTTGCTTATTATTCATACACTTTAAATCATAATGATTCTTGTAATAAAAATTATTTTGAATCAAAAAGACACAGATTTTAATTTTAAAAAAAAAAGATCTCCATATAGAATTATAAATTTCTTAAATAAGTTTTAAATTAGCTTAAACAAAGTATTTTAAAGTCTATTTTATTTTTATATATAATACATATTTTATCATTTATAACATATTAGAGTATCTAAAACAACTTTCTAATTATATATACAAATTTTAATTTAATATATGGAGAAATCCCTACCCTACCTTATTCTTTATAAATTATATTCTTATTAATTTAATAAAATTATAGATTTTTTGAATATCTATAAAATAAAAATTATTTGAAAATAAAAATTAACTATAATTAACTCTGGAATAAATAAGATGTTTAAAATGAGAAAAATAAATATCATAGGATTATCTTTAATATTTCTATTTTTTTTTAATATAAGTACAGTATCTATTATGTACTCTTGGGATGAAAATCCAGTTAATAATAATGTACTGGTTACTGACGAGAAAGAATTGAAGTTGAGTTCTTTAACTTATGCAAATGTTACAATTCTCTCTGATAATGAGACAGATTGGAATGATGATCAATGTTTTGATCCTAATATTGCCATAGATAATAATGGTACAATACATGTTGTTTGGCATGATGATGCTGATGGGCCTTGGAAAGATGATCCAGATTATGATGAGGAAATATTCTATAGATCATATAAAGAAGGAATTGGATGGTCCAGTGCATCCGTGGTTTCTGATAATGGAGCTTTTCTGAATACTAATCTTAGCCGAGGGCCTGATATAGCTATTGATAATAATGGTAAAATTCATGTAGTATGGTATGATTTAACCCATGGTTCTTGGTCTAATGGTTATCATGAAACTGAAATAATGTATTCCTCCTCTACAGATGGAATACTGTGGTCAAATACAGTAGTGATTTCTGATAATACTTCTGTCTGGAATGATGGTGATTCATCTCGTCCAGTTATAGATATAGATCCCACTGGTCGAATACATGTAATTTGGTATGATTTAACTGATGGTCCTTGGGGAACTGATACGGAAATAATGCATACATCATCTATAGATGGTATAACATGGACAAATATTAAGATTCTGTCGGATGATAATACAAATTGGAATAAAGGAGCAAGTGTTAGACCAGACATAGTCATAGATAGTTCAGGGAGATTCCATGTTGTATGGCAGGATGAAACTAATGGTACGTGGGGAAATGACACTGAAATTATGTATATATCCTCAAGTGATGGAATAATATGGTCAAATGCTTCAGTAATTTCTGATGGTTCTGATAATTATTATTGGAATGATGGTCTTAGTCAGAAGCCTAAAATAGCAGTGGATAATTCTGGAAATATTCATGTTGTATGGGATGACGATAGCAACGGCTTTTGGAAAGATACTACCTTTGAGAATGAAATATTCTATGTCTCTTCTGCCGATGGTATATTATGGTCTAATATTACAGTGATTTCTGATGATAATAATCATTGGAATGATCGATATAGTCGAGGACCCGCAATTGCAGTAGATAATTTTGGAAAAGTTCATGTAGTTTGGACAGATTATACGATAGGTTATTGGTCGAATGATCCTATTACGGATTCTGAAATCATGTATGTGAGTTATTTTGAAGGAATTGGATGGTCAAATATTACAGTGATTTCTGATGGTTCTGGTGGGTATTATTGGAATGATCATGGTAGTTTAGAAGTAGAAATTGCAGTGAATGAATCTTGTTATGCTCATGTAGTATGGAGAGATTATTCTAGTGGAATATGGAACACAGGTGGAACGTTTGATTCCGAAGTTATGTATACTTCTTTTATTTCTGATGATTTAGCACCAAGAATAATTGAACCTGTTGATCCATTTGTTATACATTATGAAGAAGATATGATAGGCAATGAATTTCTTATAATTGTTGATGATATCTATCCAAACTACTATACAATAAATAGAGGACCTACTCTTATTGATAATGGAACATGGGTTTCAAATGATCCAATTTTATTAAATGTTGATGGATTGTCATCAGGTTCTTATTTATACGAGATTTTATTTACTGATCTTGCACAAAATACTACATCCATGTCAATAGATGTAATTGTCTCTGAAGCTTTACCTCCTGATCTACTAATTCCTCCAGAAAAATCTTATAAAGAAGGAGATGTTGGAAATTATATAAATTGGGCAGGTATGGATCTTTACCCAGGATCTTACATAATATCAAGAAATGGCAGTACTATTGATAGTGGACAATGGACTCACGCTACAGTATATTCACTTCCTATTGATGACTTGTCACCTGGTATACACATATATACAATTAATATTTCTGATCAAGCGGGACATTATAAATCAGATACTGTAAAGGTAACTGTTTTACCTTTAAGAAATATCGATATAGGTATCCCATTTGGTGAAACATGGATATTAGTCGGTATAATAAGTATAATTGGATTATGTATCTATGTTAAAAAGAAACTATAATTTTTTTTTTTATTTATTTTAAAAGTCTGTTTAGATAATAATTGAACCACCTTTTATTTATTTTTTGTAAA
>CAZGJX010000027.1:0-39660 GCA_964525635.1 uncultured archaeon | reverse complement strand
GCTCTCACAGTTGATTAATTTCAAGCAATTAAAAAAAAAATCATATCTCAAATATGAAAGTGCTGGATTCATGGACTTACATATCGATTTCTTGCGATATGAGGAAAAAGACTCATTTATAATCGCAATGGCACACAATTATAGGCAGAATGGAGATGTTATGGCAGATCCTGACATGGAGATACGGATTTTCCCACAGTTAAAAATGGCAGAGGCACTAACCTTCCAGCAAGACAACTTAGGGATATTTCAACGGGTATATTGAGATAATAAAGTCGATATGAAAGCAAAAAAGGATCTTAACATCTTTTTAGAGCAATTGTTGAAAAATATTGAAATACAAAACTTTGGCAAAAATGACTTTTAGGTCATGCCACATTTTTTATTTATTTACTTAACATGTAAAATTATGCGTTCAATTAATATAAATTTTTAGATTTAATTATTTCAATAAGAAAAAGCTATCCATGATTTAAGTGCCAGAGTACCATGTGCTTAGGAAAACATTAATATAGAAGCTCGGCCAATTATTATATAGAAATAAAGATTTGGTGAAGCAAAATAGTGAATTATCCCAATTTAGAGAATAAGATTAGAATAAGTTTTTTTTCCGGTCCAAAAAAGCGAAAATCAAAGTCGAACTCCCAAGATGCATGCGCTCATTTAGGAACTCTCACGTATAATGGATATAACACAATTAAAAATAGAAAAGCACGCAGGATCAAGTGTTCAAAATGCGGCAAGCGCTTTGGAAATGATGTAAAGATGAAGGATTTATTAAATTACCAACAAAAGATAAAAAAAATCCTTTACGAGATCTTTATTTTTAAGTACCCGCTTAAAGGGATAGCAATACGATGGGGAATCGCTCCCGAAGTATTAAGTCGGTTTAAAAAATCATTTGTCTCGCAGGTATTTCAACAAAATGCGGAGTTAATTGAACATGAAATAAAGAAAATTCCGAGGGGTGTGATGTTAGCGGATGAGACATTCATGGGGTCACGGGGTAAATCTAATGTTGAAATAGTTGTAATAAATAATAATTTTGAAACCCTTTCCATGAATCCTGCAAGGAAAGGCGCTCTCAAGAAATCGATTCTTGACACGTTCAATAAAATCCCTGAAGGGAATAAAAAAAAGCTTAAGATACTCATTACCGATGGAGAGCCCTCCTACGATTCAATCGCTAAAGTATTTGGAGGAAGAATAATACATCTTGTTCAATTTCATGCTCACGAGAAACGAGGAGAAATCGTAGTCAATAAATATAAAAAGCTCGGACCGCACCTCCTGCATTATATAATCTACACGCATTGGAAGGCTTTTTATCGCGACAAGCATGAATTAAAGTTTAAGTGGGAAATTAAGCTAATAAAGGGTCGAGTTCAAGCAAAGAGGGGAAGACCTCGAAAGGCGGGGAAGTCGCAAAATTCGAACTTAAAATGGCAACGTGAATTGAAAAGATTCCAATCCGGTTCGTTCAAGAAAGAGGGTTCCGCAAAAATACTTGTAAATTTCAAGACCAACAAGTTATCTCTGCGGGCAGGCTCTAAAAAATGGATGATTCAAATGTTAACCCCTTTATTCAAAATTTTTAAAGGAAAACACGCTACCACCAACCTTATTGAAAGTAAGCATTCGCAAGTAAAGGGAAATAGTGCTGGGAGAAAGCAGTAAGATGAGGATTACGGACATCAATTATATACATTACACGCTTTCATCGCGGAACATGAGTACATTCCATTCACGAATCTGGCGGGGCGTCCCTTGTACAAATACTTGATGAAGAAACAAAAAAAGAAAGGGATGAGATATAGAATCCTTGAGAGCAATCATTTTTCCGTTCAAACCGTCTTGAGCGTCTTTAAGTAAAAGTTTATTTTTTCCCATGACCTAAAAGTAATTATAGCCAAACTTTCAATTATCCTAAATTATAAATTCTAAAAACCAAGAGGGAGAGAATTGAAATATCTCATATTAAATCAAGACCTGAGAGATGAGGATTCCTTAAGAGAGTTAGAGTCAAACTCAGTTCAATTAATTCTCACATCACCCCCCTATTTCAATGTTAGAAATTATGAGCAACACTCAAAGACAAAAAGATCCTCACTTCAAGATGCTAAAATCTATAAAAATCTAAACACCCAAGAAAAAACAATCGTAGAGTATGAACAATATCTACGAGAAATGAAATCAATTTTTTTTCGATTGAAGCGACTCCTAAAGCAAACATGATATATCATTGTCGTCATATCGGATATAACCTCAAACAAAATTCATTTTCCCCTCTCCTTTCATTTTTTTAATCTTCTCTCAGAGATCTATATTTGGCAAGAAACGATTATATGGGATAAGACGGTAGAATTGAATGATAACAAACACCGAGTCCAGAAATACCTTTATCAGCCCTTTAGCTTTTACTATAAACCGAATTGGTCGCATGAATATATCTTAATTTTCACAAAATCAAAGGAACTTCCTCAATCAGATTATATTAAGGATTCAGATTTCAATAAGACAGAATTTCTCTATAATTATTCACGTTCAATATGGCATATTACCCCCATTCCCCCTGACCTGCAAGATGTTCACCCTGCGAGATTTCCATTTGAGATTCCTCACCATTTCATCAAATATTTTTCCAATAAGGGAGATGTAATATTTGATTGTTTTTCGGGATGGGTTACTACTCTAATTGAGGCACTCCGATTGAAAAGAATCGCAGTTGGCAATGATAAAGAAAAGAGATATTGTGATCTCATGGAAAGAAACATCAAGATATTTCAAAAGCATCCCAATTATTTTTACGACCAAGTGAAGCTATATCGAATGAAAATGATAATTAAAGCTCTGAAAAAAAGAGAGATATCAAAATCAGAAATTATTAAGTATTTACATAAAAGAATGTATTCAACACAATTATTGTATGAAGCAATAAAACGTTTTTATTAATAATTCACGATTTATTTTATCATGGCATTTCTAATTTAATTTAAGGAAGAAATTTTTTATCCTCCTTTAGATCATCTTAAAAATTTTTCCCAGAAATGAAATTATTAAGAAGAAAGATATGAAGATTCAAAAGATCGTTAACCTCTTCATATTTATTAACAGTCTAATAATTATTATCTTAATATCGAAAAATATATTTGAGGAAATCAACGCATTTGTCGGATACAGGAGAGGAAAGAGGAAGAATATTCTTTATTGTAATTATTGTGATGAGCAACTGCAAAACAACCAAGAATTATTCGTTGATATACTTGACTTTACATTCTGTAATCGTGATTTTTTTTTTCGAAAATTAAAGAAAGCTCGAAAGCCAGAGGTACACTTACTACAAGAGCAATTTGATATTCACTCGCCACGATTCCAAATATATAATGATTCGTATAAATATCAACATTTGCTTTAAATATTTGATAGAATAAAAAAACTTTAACAAATAGTTGAGACAATATTTATATAATTGAAAAAGTATTAATTTAATAATTATTATTTTATTGTTTGAATAAAAATGGTAGAACCAAATTATATTGTTAAACTATGCTTACTTGGCGAAGCCGCAGTTGGTAAAACTTCGCTAGTTTACAGATTTGTTCAAGATACTTTTCGGAACTCATATAAAAGCACCTTAGGAGTGAATTTACTAAAGAAAGATTTAAAGATAAAGGAATATGGGGGCGTATCTGCTCAAATATGGGATCTAGGAGGTCAAGAAAGCTTTAAATCACTTCGTAAGCTATATTTAGAAGGAGCAAGTGGTGCATTGGTAATTTATGATATGACAAATGAAAAAACTTTTAAAAAACTAGATGATTGGATTCAAAGTTTTAAAGATACTAGAGGTGATAAACCTCTTTTCTTAATAAGTAATAAAGCTGATTTAGAAGAAAAAATTAAAATTTCAGAAAAAGAAGGGAGAAAATATGCAAAGGAGCATAGAATGAATTTTATGCTAACATCAGCTAAAACAGGAAATAATGTTGAAGAAGCTTTTGAAAAATTAATAAAATCAATTTTAGATAATATTACAGAAGATAAATAACTTATAATGCTATTTTTTTTATGAATTAATATTTTAAATATAGAAGAATTTTATAAAGAATTATTTATCAAATCAGAATTCATTTCTACTTTTTGGCAAATTGCTTTAATTGAGTTGAAATATTCCAGATATAATTCATTTAATAACTTAGCTTCCTTAGCTTTTTTATATGCTAAAAGAAATAATTGATTGAGTGATTTTTCATTATTTTCAACATAAATATTATTTTTCAATCCTAATATATCACTATATTGATCTAAAAAATTACATAAAATATATCTGTTCTCAACTCTTAAATCATATCTATTTAATACTCCATACATACGGAGAATTAGAGGTGCTTTATATTTTATCCCAAAAGCATTGATTGTGTTTATTAATTTAGTAAATTTATTCTGAGAATTAATGTTATTTGAAAATAATGTCATATAAAGAATTAGAGGAAGAAATATTTAATGAAAAAGAGTAATATGGAAATAATATGTACTTTTTTAATAAAAAAGTAATACTCAATCTTCTATCATTTTTTTGAAATAATTTGAATAAAAATTAGTCTAAACTAATGATAATTGAAAAAGAATAAAAGAAGTTTAGAAAAATTATTCTTTTTGAAATACAATCATAAATTCACAATTATTTTCACCTGTTTGTAAACTACAACTTATTTCTTGGGCAAAACAATGAATATCACTCATACTTTCTACAGCACCTGCTAATAATCCCGCTTCAAAAGAACAGAAATTTGTTTTTGTCTTGATTTTTTTATCTATTAGATCTTTTGTTGATGAATGATTTCTCAATTTTAATTGAACAATCTCATCTGTTGTGTTGGTGATTTCAACTTCTCCAATATTATATTCAGAGATTATTTCTTTTAATGTTTCAGGTATCTTATCGGCTGGAATTGTGTCTTTTGATTTAATAAGTGATCCTAATTCATGACCTAAATAGTAAAAAATTGCTTCTAACTGCTGACCCAATGCGAAAAGTGCTCCAGATTTTAAATCACCAATCGACTTTCCTTCCTTAAGATGTGTTTTCATTTGGGCTAATATTTTTGACAATAGGGATCGATCCATAAACTTTCTCCTTTATTGTTATAATTTTTAATATTTTTATTTATTGTTTTTATTATCCTTTTTAATCTTAAATTATGCAAATTAAATTTTTACAGATGCTATAAAAGCATACAAAATACAATCAATAATATCTTCTTCTTCTATATTAACCATTAATTTTCTTTCTCCAATAATTAATGTTGGAACTGAAGTTATTTTATATTCTTTTATAAGCTCTCGATTTTCTTGTATATCTATATTAATTTTATCGATTTGTAACCTTTTACCAAACATAGAAATGTTTATTCTTTTTAATTTTTCTTCTACAGGTTTACAAGGCATACAATGTTGCGACGAAAAAAACAAGATTTTTGGATAATCTTGTTTAAAATTCCCATCAATCATTCCGAATACTTTTTTATTTATCTTTATATTCAAAATATAATTCTTTTATAATTGCTTGGAATCCTTCATAAACTCCTGCACCACTTTTAGCTGATGTTTTATAATATTTGAGGAATCCGTTCTCTTCAACTAAATTATTAACTTTATTATCATCTAAGTCTTTTTCATTGACTATATCAAGTTTATTTCCGAATAATACAATAGGTATATCTCCACAGTATTTTTTGATATCTTCATACCATTTTGGGATATTAATATAACTTTGATTATCAGTATGAGAAAACACGATTATAGCAGCTTTGCTTCCTTTGTAAAAAGTAGGGCGCATGAAGTTCCACTCATCTTGTCCAGCTTAACATTTTAAAGAGATATTCTTTAATAAAATGTCCCAGAAGAAGAGTCTACAACTCTCACCCTCGAGATCTTCATCATATTTTGAAAATTGTGCTCCAAGTGTTTTGATATAATCTTTTTGGAAAGATCCCTTTGTATACTTTTTGATAAGAGAAGTCTTTCCCACAGCACCATCTCCTATGACAGTTATTTTAAATACAAATCCCTTTTTTTCTTCTTTTTTTTTCATTAAATCACTCTGTAGAATATAATTATCTATTATTATATAAAACTATTAATATATGAAAATTATGTTTTTTATTTTTAATAGTTATTCATTTGACATTTATATACTATTTTTATCCTTTTGATTATTAATAAATATTTAGTAAATAATATACTACATTCATACTATCAGTATAAAAAATTCTATAATTTACTTTAGATTTTATAAAACATCATTAGAAATGAATAAAATGCAAATATTAGAAAGAATAGAAGATATCTTAAATGATTATATCGAAAAGAGAAAGAAGATAGCCATTGCTGAATCTTGTACTGGAGGATATATTTGTCATATGATAACAAATATATCCGGTTCTTCAAAAGTATTTGACAGAGGAGTTGTATGTTATAGCAACCAGTCAAAAAAAGATCTTTTAAAAATCGAGGATGAAGTATTAAGAAATTATGGAGCTGTATCTGAGATTATAGCAAAACAATTATCAAGAAATATTAGGTTTTTTTCTAATGTTGATATAGGAATAGCGATAACAGGTATTGCAGGACCTACAGGGGATACATCATCTAAACCAATTGGATTGGTATATATTGGATTTTCTTCAGGTAAAAATACAATAGTAAAGAAATTTGTTATAAAAACCGATAGAATCTCATTTAAAGAAAGAGTTTTAGAAGAAGTGTTAAATTTACTTGAATGGAATATAAAAAATAATTACTAAAATGGATCATTTATTAATTGGCATTTATTACAATAAAATAAAATCAGATTATTTTGCCATATTTCCAATACTTTACCTATTCCCAATGAAGAATTCAAATAAAAAAAATCAATAAAATCAATTTTTTCTTCACAATAACAACATTTTCTATTATTTAGATCTTTATATTGAATACCTATATTTTCTAATAATGTAATGAAATTATCCCTTTTTGAAGATATAAATTTTTTCCAGATTTTAGTTATATTTTTTTTTATTATTTTTAATTCACAAGGAACAATTTGAGTTGGAATAATAATATGTGCGAAATTATTATGATTACTCTTTTTTTGAAAAATAGATTCAAGATCAATGTTAATCATAGGTATCACTCGGAATATCAAATTTACAAATAAATAATAGCTTTTACATCAAGTAGTATTTAATTTTCGATTATTGTTATTTTTGATAAAGAAATTATTTATATATATAAATAGTTAATGTTTTTATCCAGTAATGGATTAATAATTTTGAATGTATCAAATAGGTAAATCATCCAATCCAAAATATTAATAAATAGGATTTAAAAACTATATACCTATTATTCTTTACTCTATTAGAATTATAATATAATTCATAGGATTAGAAAGAAATTCAATACCTTTATATAAGTGATAAAATATTTGTAATATGGTTATCTTTTATATATATCTATTAATAGGGAATATATTTATTTTTTCAATAGCTATGCTAATAAGAGAAGCAGGATTACTTTTTCGAGGATATAATTTGGTCAATGTCAGATATCATGAAACAGGTGGAGATATTGATAATGATATTAGAAGTGCTTTATTTACAGCAATTATTGATTTTGTGGAAACCGCATTTTCCTCAAATATAGTTAAATATTTAGGAGGAGAAAAGTATATCATTGCTTTTATGGGTGATGAGATTATCTCTAGAGATATAAAACACCCAGAACTATTTTATGCTTATGTAATTATTAATAAAGAAAAAAAAATGGAAAAATATTTTAGAAAAGTAATCAAACCTCTTTTAAAAGAAGTTGTTGATAAATTTAAATCATTATATTCTGGAAAATATCTTTCAGAAATAACTCAATTTTTAGAGTTTAAGAAAGTATTAGATAAAATTTTTGGGAGTATAAACAAAACGATAGATCAAAAATTTGAAAGTACCTTTTAATCATTACTTACTTCTTTTAAATACCAATAAATTAACGGTAGTGCTATAGTTGCATCAGAAATAATTGTAGAATATTCTGCACTTTCATGTATTTTTCCCCACGACATAGCTTCTTTGAGAGACGCACCACTTAATCCTCCAGGTTCTGGACGATCTGTAGTTATTTGAATAGCATATTTAGCAGAATTTGGACAAAATTGTAGGGATTGAAATATAAAATTTTTAGGAGTACCCCCACCAATAATACATACACCAGCATTTTTCGTATCCCAAGCAATATCTACCAATGTTAACATATCTTTGAAATGATTAAGATTAAGGTTTCGATGATGGAATCCAAGTTGTAGAGCTAATCCTGAATCTGTAAATGCGGGACAAAAAATTGGAATATTCTTATTAGCGGCCATTTTTAATATAGAGAGAGGATTTTCAGGTAATTGTTCTCCTAAAAAATGTAAAAATCTACTTACAGGCATATTATCGTCCGGGATTTTTAATTTGGATATAAAATCTTCTATACCCTCATAAACATTATTGGGTAGGAAAACATCATAAATTCTATTTATTTCTTCTTGATATAAAGATGGATCATCTATATCATCAATATTAATATCTCCTTGCAGATGATGATATCCTAGACATTCTGCTATATCATGTGTTAGATTTGCACCAGTTGTTACTAAAATATCAATAAATCCTTCTTTTATAAAGTCATGAATTATTCCTTGCATACCTGCTGGAACCATTGCTCCTGCTAATCCAAAAAATTTTACACATTCAGAATCTTTTAACATATTTTCATAAATTTCACAAGCTTTAGCTAATCTTTTAGCATTAAATCCTGTTTCCTTAAAATTAGTAATAAGTTTTTTTATATCTGTTTCTTTATTAATCTTAAATTGATTTACCTTCCTTAATTTATCTATAATTTTCTTTTCAGGCATATTTAAGTCTTATTTATTGGATATGAATGAAATAAATTCAATAATTATTTTTGCAGCTAAATTACTTGTTACTTTATTGGCTAAGTCCAAATTAGGAGCAACTTCAACTAAATCAAAACCAATTATATTAAAATTATCTGAAATTATGTTTAACATCTTCCAAAATTGTCTATAAGTAAAACCTCCTGGAATTGCAAATCCCGTTCCGGGTGCTATAGATGGATCAAATGCATCAATATCTATAGAGACATATAAGTATTCAATACCAGATGTTCTAAAAAAATCAATAATCTTATCTACATAATTTTTTAAACCAAGTTCACTCATAAGGTATGAATTAAGATAAGTTATATTTTCAGCATTAGCTATTTCAATTTCAGGGATATCTATATCTCTTGTCCCTATTATCATGAGGTTTTTATTATTCATATATTCTAAATCATAAATTCTATGGCAAACCGTAGCATGAGAATAAACTCCCTTATCCCATTCTTCATACAAATCCAAATGTGCATCAAAAATAATCACTCCAATTTTTTTTTTTTCGCTGAAATTATCACCAATAGCTTTGAAAACGGGAAAAGTACAGAAATGATCTCCTCCAATCATAATAGGAACTGATTTACTATTCTGTTTACATATAGAGGCCACATTTTTGTAGATCTCCTTTAAATTCATATCTACTTCCTTTGGTATAATTCTAATATCTCCAATATCCGCCACTTTAAATTCTGGTATCTTAAAACCTAATTCAGTAGTTAATGCTAAATCATTTGTGACTTCTCTTATTTTTTGAGGAGCTATCGCAGAATTTGGGGACTTAATTGATGTTAAATAATCCCAAGGTATACCAAATATTACAAATTCAGTATTAATATCAATTATATTTTCAAAATCAAAAAAACTCATCAATATATCATTTTTTTTTTTTACATTTGATCTAATGTTTCAATTCCAATTAAATTCAATCCAATTTTAATAATTATTTGTATACAAAATATCAATAATAATCTAGCTCTTTCTATTTCTTTATTTTCTTGAATAACTTTACAGGAGGTATAGAAAGAATTGAATAATTGGCATAGATTTAATAAATACTTAGGAATTAAATGAATATCATAATTATTAACAGTCTGATCAACAATTTCAGGAAAATAATTTAATTGCCTTATTAGATTTAGCTCTTTCTCATTTTCCAGTAATCCGAAATTTATATCAATATCTATATTTTCTTCTGATTTTTGAATAATGGATTCGATTCTTGCATAAACATATAATATATATGGACCTGTTTCTCCCTCAAAAGAAATACTTTCTTCAGGATTGAAAATTATATCTGACTTTGGATTTATTTTTAAAATATGAAATTTTAATGCTGCTATACCTATTATTTTAGCTCTATAAGATTTTTCTTTTTCTGATATCTCAGTATAACGTTTGTGAACTTCTTCTTTTGCAAGATTTTGAATTTCTTTTATTAAATCATCTGCATCAACTACTTTTCCTTCTCTGCTTTTCATTTTACCTTCAGGAAGATATATCATTCCATATGAAAAATGATATTTATCTTCTGTAAATCCCAACATATCTAAAACGGCAAATAATTGTTTAAAATATAAATCTTGTTCACTACCTACGATATATATAGATCTATTATAATCAAAATCCTTCTTTTTAAGAGATGCTAAATAGATATCTTGAGTTATATATAGAGAAGTGCCATCACTTCTAAGAAGTATTTTGTCTGGTAAATTATAATTTTGTTTTAGAGATGCGATAATTGCGCCATCCTTTGTTTTTTCAAAGATTCCCTTTTTAAATCCATCAAGAATAATATCTTTTCCTTTCCAATAATAATTTGATTCAAAATATTGCTTGTCAAATGATATTCCTAAACTTTTATAAGTTTCTTCAAATCCATCAATCGCCCATTGATTCATTTTTTCCCATAATGCACGAGTATCGGGATCTTTTTCCTCCCATTTTTTTAATAAATCTTGAGCTTCCTCAATTACATTTTTATTTTCTTCTTCCATTATATTATATTTTACATAAAAATCGCCGACAAAGTGATCAGATTTTATATTAGGTTCTTGATTTTGCCCAAACATCTTATAAGCTAACATAGATTTACAAATATGTATCCCACGATCATTATTGAGATTAACTTGGTATACCTTATAACCTTTATATTTAAAAAGATTTACAAGAGAACTGCCAATAAGCATATTTCTGATATGACCAAGATGAAGAGGTTTGTTAGTATTTGGAGATGGATATTCTATAACTATATTAGTTGAGTGGTTTATTTTTTTTTCTATTATTTCCTTTATTTTGCCATAATCCTTTTTAAATTTATAAATATTATTTAAAATTATTGGTGGCTTAATCCTAAAATTAAGATATGGCCCTATTGGTTCGATTTTTTCTAAATATTCTGGAAGAATTAATTTTTTTACTAATTCTTTTGCTAATAATTTAGGTGATTTTTTTTCATATTTAGCTACCTGGAACATGGGTACTGCATATGTATAATTTATTTCTGGAGGTGGAATTTCGATTATTTTTACAATTTCTTTTAAAGACAATTTTTGAATATGAGGTTTTAAATATTCAGCAATTTTCTTTTTATCAATGAACTCCATGGAATAAGCATACTTTTAAATTTTATATAAAATATTAAATGTAATTCTTTAGAAATATTAAAGATAACTCAAAAAATTTTCTAAAATAGAAACTGAATTAATAAAAAGTAAGAATATTCTAACTAAAGCCTTTTTTATTATAGTTAAGATAATTTTTTTATAGATAATAGAAAACTTTTAAAAATTTTCCCATTAAAATATTGTTTTCATAGAAATCATGGGAAAAAATGTAAGAATGATAAGGTTTAAAAATTATTCATTTATTTTTATGTCAAACAAATTTTTTTATTAATAGAAAGGTTATATTATATATTATATTACATAATAACTTTTAAATAATAAGAATAATAATAAATACAGAGCTTAAAAGGTAAAAATATAAGATATATAATAAACTAGATGCTATTATTAAAAACTTAATTCTTTAAGGTGAATAAAAATCCCAATTTATGATGCAACATTCAAACTGGTAATCTTTGGAGATGCAGGAACAGGTAAAACTACCCTTACCCATCGATTTTTAACCAATTTATTTAAATCAGACAGTACTATGACGATAGGTGTTGATTTTAATGTGAAAAGCCTCGAAGTAAATTCCAAAAAAGTTAAATTACAAATCTGGGATTTTGGAGGAGAAGAACGCTTTAGGTTCCTTTTGCCAACTTATGTAAGGGGAGCTGCTGGTGCACTTTTTATGTATGATATAACTAATTTCTCATCCTTGGCTCACATTGATGACTGGTTAATGGTTATTAAAAAAGAGATTACGCCAGATAAATTGTTTCCAATCCTAATGGTAGGAGGTAAAGCTGATTTAGTTGATCAAAGAGAAATCTCACCTGAAGAGGGTATTAGTATTGCTAAATCTCGGGGATTAAGTGGATTTATAGAGTGCAGCTCAAAGACAGGACAAAATGTAGAAAAATCATTTGAAGGAATCACCCAACTTATGATCAAAAATTCTCATCTCGATTAATTTTCAAATTATATAGCATTATAACTCTTTTTCCTTCATTAATAATTAGTACATAAAAATTGAGAAAGAATTATAATTTATCTTGTTCTATTGGTTCCCCATGCTTTTCTCTATATTTTGGATCATTTATTTTAAGAATTCTTCTCTGTACTTTACCAATTAAATTTTTTGGAATTTCTTCAATAATATCAATATAATATGGTCTTTTATAATGGGTTATATTTTCTTCCACCCACTCTTTAATTTCATTTAGCGTTAAATCAGAACCGGGAGTTAGTTGGATCCAAGCTTTTACGACTTCACCATATTCATCATGAGGTAATCCTGCAATAGCAACCTCTGAAATCTTAGGATGCTTCATTATTAACTCTTCTACTTCTTTTGGGAATACGGAATACCCTTTTACTTTAATTAATTCTTTTTTTCTATCTCTAAGTTCAACTGTCCCATCCTCCTTCATAAATCCAATATCTCCCGTTAAAAGCCAAATCTTCCCATTATATTCTCGAAAAATATCTTTAGTTTCCTCTGGTTGATTTAAATATTCTAACATAACTTGAGATCCATGAACACATAATTCACCCATATGAGCCTCTCCAAAATTTTTATCATCAGGGTCCCCTATACATATTGGTCCTTTATCAAAGTCCTCTATTGGCCAAATACCCCATTCTAAACCTGGAAATGGTAATCCTATAACTCCCACTGGACTCTCTCCGAATAGATTACCCGCACAAACAACAGGGCTAGCTTCAGTAAGTCCATATCCCTCAACAATATTACCATGAGTATTTTCAACAAATTTATCATGTACAGATCTATGCAGTGGTCCAGCGCCAGATATACATAGAATTAATTTACCCATTGCTCCTGGATAATTTTGCATATCTTCGAAATCTGCTAAACGTTTAAATAATATTTCAGCCCCTACATATGCAAATCCTCGTGAGGTAGTTAATTGTTCAATTGTTTCCAATAATTCTTCTGTCGGTGGAGGTCTTGGAAAGAGCATCATCCACCCACCAAATACTACAGTGGCATTCATAACAACTGTATGAGCGAAACTATGAAATAAAGGCATTACACCAATATTTCCTAATTCTGGTTCCTCTCCACCTAGCCATAATTTACACTGCCAAGCGTTAGCATATACATTAAAATGAGTTAAAACCGCTGCTTTTGCTAAACCTGTAGTTCCTCCGGTCATAATATAGGTTGCAGGATCAATTTTAACATCAATATTTACTTTTGGTACATTTGGTTCCATCAATAATAGATCTTTAAATTTAAGTGCATTAGGAAAGTCAACTTTTCCAGTTGGAATCTTTTTAAATAATTTACCTAAAGGCCTCTTAATACCTAAACCATGAGCTAAATCAGCAACATTTGTATAAATAACAATTTCAACACTAGTTTTATCAATAATAGGCTTTATTTCATCTCTATATAATGAATCTAATGCTATTAGTATTTTTGGTTTAATAATTTCCATTTGGTGTAAGGATTCCATTGATTTATAAGTAGGATTAATCCCTGAAACAATTGCGCCTATTCTCGTAATTGCATAATATGCTACAACATATTGAATACAATTGGGTAAATGTAAAGCTATTACATCCCCTTTTTTAACTCCTAGAGAATCAAGAGCTGTAGCAAACCTTAGTACATAATCATAGAATTGTTTATAAGAAACCCAAGTATGTAAAAACCATATAAAATTCTTATCTCCATATTTCTCAACTTTTTCATCTAATATTTCATTTAGGGTTTTTTCTTCAAAAATAGTGTTCTTAGGACAATTTTTAGGCCACCATTTTTTAAACCAAATTTTATTTTCGTTTATTTGAAAGGTATCCTCTCTTTTTATTGGCATATTTATTCACATTCTACCTTTATATTTATAATTATTTCAAAAAAAAATAAATTATAATTAATAATCGCAATTAAAATATTAATATAATTTCCAATTTTAAATATATCTGATTTAAAATCTAAATTAATCATCAGTATTTTTATTAATAAGATATCTCTTAATTTTTATCCAATTTCTTTATTAAATTTTAAAATAATAATAAAAATAAATTAATTCATAGATTTTATCTTGGTTTTAAAGTTTTCAGATAAAAATTAAATGATCAATAATTTAAGTAGGATAACTAAAGATATAGAATAAAAATAAAAGAAAATAAAATTAAAATTCTGATTCCTCTAAAGTAATAAATGTTACTATAAAAACAATGATAAACACTCCTGATAAAACTATCATACTAATAATTCCAAGAATGTTAAGATTTTCGGGATCAAATAGAAAATTTGAACCCATAAAAACTGCTGCCAAGAGATAACCTAGTATATGACTTTTATATTTTCCTGTTTTCTGTCCTTCAGTGAAATAATTAATAATGGATACAAGGATTATGAGGATAAAGCCTGCTGTATAGAAAAAATTAATAATTGGTAATTCTCCAATTGCTAACAACAAAAGGAATACAAATAATCCTAATTCAATTATGTGTACATACCACATTTTCTTCTTTTGTGTTTTTTCTACAAGGATTGACTCATATTCACTTACACCTTTATTAGCTGCTAACACAAAAAGCGATCCTACTGCTAAAGCTGTACATAAACAGTAACATAATATATAAACATACATAGTTAGAGGATCCCAAATCTCCTTTGATAAGAAATATGAAAGTCCTAGATACCCATTAATAATAGAAGCTGCACAAAAAATAGGCAGTATAGCAAAAATAATCATGAGGAATCTTGTGAAGAAAGGTGTTTTAGACTTTTCTCCCCAATTATCTTTTTTATGAGTTGTTATCTGCCAAGCTATTGACATAAAACTAATTATCGCTATTAAGGGAGTAATTAGTGGTAAAACGAATATAAATAATACGATTAAGGCGATTGCTCCATAAAACATTTTTAATCTTAAAGGAATGATAGACACTGTTTTATCCATTGAATCAAAAGTCATTGCTAACCTATTGAGAAATAAACCTATAAAAAATAACCAGGAGAGACAAAATACAATCGGACAGAGTACTTTAGTGATCCAAAATGTCGTTGTTGGATCATTTGTATACCATAATTGAAACTCATATACTATAAAGATTGAGAATGTGGAGATAGGAATCAATATAAGACAAATTAACACAATTAATCTACTAACTAATATTCCTCCAATTTCACGAGACATAAACTAACCATTTCCTTATTTTTTCATATAAATAATAGTTATTAAAATAAAATCGTATAAAAAATTAATACATTTTTGATATTTCCTCTAATAGAATTATACTCATTTAAACTTAATTCCATTTATAAATACATATAAAACTTTAATCATAAAGTCTATTTAATAAATAAATTTTTCCGGTTATTTAAAAATATTATCTCTGAAATATTAAAATAAAATAAAAATAAATTTCTTTAATTAGATTTTAGTAGTATGATTATTTAACGCTTTGAACTTTTCCATTTTGCATTTTTATAATTTTATTTGCATAGCTATTTAATTTTTCTCGATGTGTCACAACAACAATAGTAGTATCTGAATCATTATTAATCTTTTTTAATAAATCCATAATTTCTTTTTCTGATTGAGGGTCAAGATTTCCTGTAGGTTCATCAGCTAGAATAACTCTTGGCCTATGAATAATTGCTCTAGCTAATCCACATTTTTGTTTTTCCCCTCCACTTAATTGAACTGGAAAATGATCTTTTCTATCCAATAAAGTAACGTCTCTAAGAGCGGTAATTGCCCTTCTCTCAATTTCAGAAGTTCTTAAGACGGTGGGCCATAATACACTCTCTACATTTTCAATCGCTGTAAGAGTATTAATCAAATTAAAATCTTGAAAGACAAATCCAACTTTCATTCTCCTTATTCTTGCCAGTCGATCTTCTTTTGCTCTGGCAATATTTTCTCCATCAAATATTATTTTTCCAGAATCAGGTAAATCTAAACCAGATAATACATTTAATAAAGTGGACTTACCACAACCAGTAGGTCCTTGAATAATTACAAATTCTCCTGATTTTATTGACAAATTAACATCATTTAATGCGTGAATTATTGCACCAGCACGTCTATATTCTTTATTGACATCAATTGCCTCAATCATTGTATCTTTATCTATTGGCATTTTTTTTACTCACCTACTCTTTTTAAGGCAATTATTGGCCTTACTTTTAATACTTTTCTATAAATTAATGCTATTGAAAGCAACTGTACAAAGATGAAAAGAAAGCTAGTGGCGATTATAGGTACAAGTCCTATTAAGATTCGTGGGATATCTTCAAATATTATATCAGCACTATAAAGATAAGAATAAATCGCCGTATAGTGAAAAACTAATTCAATTACAATGAATAATCCCGTAAGTGTAGTGAATAAAATTATTCCTGAAACAATCGCAATTATGTTTTTATTAGTATATCCAATACATTTAAGAGTAGCCCAATCTCTTCGTTTTCGGGATACTAAGATCCAAGCATAAAGTAGTGATAAGATTAAACTAGTAAAAAGAAATATTAATACTAAATACCCTTGAAGACTAGCAAGACCTTGATTCCATGTAGATTCCCAAAATAAACTTGTTAAAAAGATCAATAAAGTATAAATCGATGTAAATATCATAAAAGTTCGTTTCTCTCTTAATGTTAAGGTGACTCCTTTTTTCCAAATTCTAATAACCAAACGATAACACCGTTTATTTTTTTTTTTTAATTTTATAAAATCTATTAATTTAAATTATAGTACTATATTACTTATATAAATAAAACACGCATATAATATTTAGGAAAAATGTCAAATATAGAATCTATTATTGATGAGCTTTTAGATAAAGAACAAAATATATTTGGAGTTGCAATTATTAATAAAGATGGACAATTGAAAACTCAAACAGAAAATTGGGATATTTCAAGTGATTTATCTCTTATCAATCAATTACTCCAGAAAAAATTAAAACTTGGAGAAAAAGGAATTTCCAGTATTGTTATTCAAGGAATAAAATATATGATAGTAGAAAATACTGAAGAAAGAAAAATAGGTACAAATATAACAGGTAAAGGTCATATTATAATTTGTCCGATACCTATAGGAGGAAATGGTGCTTTAGTATGTTATATTAATCCTCAAGCAGGACCACGAGATGCGTTATTTACCGCTCAAGAATGTGCAAAACAATTAACAGATTTTATTTAATTTTAATAGTTTTATTTTTTATCTTATTTCTCTACTTCTTGTTTCATAATTAAGGAAAAAGTAATTAAAAAAAAGATTAACCCATTATTACAATAACATTATGTTTTTTATTATCTTTGAAAGCTGGAATTAAATTATTTTCAACAGTTATATTATCAATTATTATCTCTTCTATTCCTTTTGATATATTTTTTGGATTTTTAATTTGAATATTGTAAATTGAATCTCTAAAGTGGCGATTAACATTGAATTCGTTCCATGTAGTAGGTATACAAGGATCAATAATTAAACCATGAAATTCTGGTCTTATTCCAAGAATCCAATCTGTCGCTGCTTTCATTGTCCATGCTGCTGTACCCGTTAACCATGAATTTTTAGCAGTACCGTATTTTGGATGATCATTACCTGTTATCATTTGAGAATATATATAAGGTTCAGCTTCATGTATTTCTGCAATGTCATTCTTCGTTGTTGGTGCAATTTTTTTATAATATTCATAAGCAAAATCACCTCTTCCAAGAATACATTCTGCAATTTCTGCCCAAGGATTAGTATGACAAAAAATGGAACCATTTTCTTTGAGACCAGGAATAAAAGTTGTTAATCCACCTAGTTCTGGATGATATCTTCTATAGGGAGGATTTAATAATTTTATACCATATTCAGTAACCAAGTGTTCTCTTACAGAATTCATACATTGTAAGGCTCTCTCTTTTAAAGCAACCTTACTCATAACTGCCCATGTTTGAGTATTAAGAAAGAGTTTTCCATCTTCATTTTTTTGACTTCCAATTGTAGCTCCATTATCATCAAATGCGCGAATATACCATTCCCCATCCCAAGCATTTTTGTTTATATGAATTTTGGTTTTTTCAGCGATATCCAGATATTTTTCATTATCAGTTATCAAATTTAGTTCTCTTGCAATATCACTAAGTTCTAATAATGCTTTGTGAAATTGCATCGCAATCATCACACTTTCACCATTTTCATTAGGACCATGTAAATTAAGTGTATCATTCCAGTCTGCTGTACCTACAAGAGGAAATCCATGGGGGCCTAGATGATCTATTGTGAAATTTATTCCTCTTTTTAGATGATCATATAAATCACCAATGGAACCCTCAACATAACTTACTTTTTCCTTTAGAATTGAGAAATCTCCGGTTTCTTTTAGATAATTATTAACTGCAAATATCATCCATAAGTGATCATCACCGAAGAAATTCATACAAGGATTAATATAATCGGGAAAACCTCCTTTCCCAGTTAGAGGAAAATATAAATGATATACTTTACCATTCTCAAATTGATTCTTAGCTATTATTAATAGTTTTTTACGGACTAATTCAGGTATTGTATGACACACTCCTAAAGTATCTTGATTAAAATCACGAAATCCTATTCCTCTACCTATACCAGTTTCATAAAAAGATACATAACGAGACCAATCGAAAGTTGTTTTGCATTGATATGGATTCCATGTGTTAATAAGTAGATTGAAGTTTTCATCCGGAGTATTTACTTTAAATTTCTCAAGATACTCTTCCCATCTCTTGTTAAGTTGATTTCTAGAAATTTCAATAAGTTCTGGATCTCTATATCTCTGGATTATTTCATTTATTTGAGATTTATTTTTTGATAATCCTAATATAAATATTAATACTTTAGTTTCATTTGGATTTAGAATAAGCCTATTACATATAGCAGCAATGGGATTTCCTCCAAGAGCTTCGGAATTATTACACATTCCCTTTTCAACACATATGGGATTTGATTCAGAATGATAATTACCTATGAAAGAAGTTCTATCACAATCATAGTTTATCATATCTCCATTAGAATAAAAAAAAATCAATCCATTTTTGAGACTAAAAAAATGGTATATAATTGCTTTTTCATCATAATCATATTTTGAAACTGCAACGTTTTGAATATATTGAAGATCTCTCTGATCACTTACAGCATCCCAAAGACAAAATTCTACATAAGAAAAAATATTTAGATTCTTCTGTTTGGAGGATTCATTTTTTATTTCTAATTTCCAAACTTCAATATTATCATTTAAAGGTACATGATAATGAATATTACAATTAATTCCTTTATACAATGATTTTATTCCTGTATATCCTAATCCATGTCTACATTCATAATTCTCGAGTTTTTTCAAAGTTGGTTGCCAAGTGGGAGACCAATATTCTGAAGTATCATTATCTCTAATATAAATATATCTCCCGGGTCTATCTATTGGTATATTATTATATCTGTATCTAAGGATTCTTTGTTCTTTTGGATCTACATAAAAACTATATCCTCCTCCTGTATTTGAAATCATTGCGCAATATTTTCCATTGCTAAGATAGTTTATCCATGGAGTAGGAGTATCTGGTCTAGTAATGATATATTCTCTTTCATCTTTTGAAAAATAGCCGTATTTCATAATAAATTTGAAAATTGTTATTTAAACTCTGAATAAATATAAGAGTAAAAAAATATAAATTAACTTATTTAAAAACATTAAAAGCCAAACATAAATCAAATACTTTTCAAAAAAAATAAAGGAATGAATTTTTGAATCATCCAGATGAATTTGTTATTCCAGAAATTTCCCACAATTTTAAAAAAAAAGGAAATGTATCCCAGAAATTCATAACTAAGAAATATAATGAAAATATGAATATTTGGAATAATATACTTATTTGTGGCGAAAATAAAGAAGTATTATTATCTCTACTTAAAAAATTTAAAGAGAAAATTGATCTTATCTATATTGATCCTCCATTTTATAGTGGTAGTGATTATTACCATAGAATTTTTCTGGGAAAAAACTATATAAAAAAAATCTCTTATAATGATAAATGGAATAGAGATCTAGAGTCATATATATCTTTCATTCGTGAACGTCTCAATATAATGAAAGAATTACTTTCTTATAATGGTTCCATTTATGTTCATTTAGATTATCATGTCAGTCATTATATTAAATTGATTCTGGATGAAATTTTTGGGATTGAAAATTTTAGAAATGAAATTATTTGGCATTATCCAGCTGCTTCAGCCCAGACAAAAAGATTTTTTGTTCGTTCTTATGATTCTATTTTTTTTTATACCAAATCAGATAATTACATTTTTAATGATGATTCTGATAATTATATGGAATATTCAAACCGAGTAAAAAATGCAATAAAAGAAGACGAAAAAGGATTATACTATTATAGAGGAGGTAGTCATAATGGTAAAAAATTAAAAGAAAAAGTCTATATTAAAAAGAGTGGTGTGTTTCCTAGAGATGTTTGGACAGACATACCTTATATAAGAGCAAATACTAAGGAATATCAAGGATTTTCAACTCAAAAACCAGAGAGATTATTGAAAAGAATTATTCTAGCATCAAGTAATAAAAATAGTATCATCGCAGATTTTTTCTGTGGATCTGGAACTACAGCTGCTGTTGCTGAGAAACTGGGACGTAAATGGATTGCATGTGATTTGAACTTTAATTCTATTTTAACTACACGAAAAAGGTTACTTGAATTAAACAATTCAAATGATATATTAAATTGGAATAAGAAATATATGGATTTTGCTCAACCATTCACTATTTATTACCTTAAAAAGAAAAATCAGAGAAATACGATTCCTGAAGAATTTTATAACGAAAAAATAAAAGAAAACAAAAATTCAGAAAACATCGCTGAACCAAATTTTGATATAAAAGTTAAAAAAGAAAACAATAAAGTAAGTATTGAAATTTCTAATTATAATATTCCTTATTTAGATTTATTATCAGAAAGCCTTAAAGATAATATAAAAAATTGGTTTGATTGGATAGAGTACCTTTCTATAGATTTTAATTATAAAAATAGTACATTTAAACCAATTTGGATATCTTATAAAACTCCTAAAAATAGAGAAATTTTGCTTAAGACAGGTGATTTTGAATATAATAATATTGGTCAATTTAGAGTTAAAATAAATATAATTGATATTTTAGGATTTAAAACGTCTAGTTTAATAAATATTAACATCTAATTATGCCTAAATAAAATCTTATTCTCTCTATTCAATTCATTTCATCAATTCTCTAAGTAGCATGGTTGCATATGACCCTTTATTTAGAGAAAATTCTATTTTAAGTTTTCTCTTACCAATATAAACATCATCGTCAACTAATTCATTTATTTTTAATCCTATAGGTTTAGTTGTCATAGCTCTATGTGAACCTTTTAAGTTAAAATCACTTAAAAATTGACTCTGTAATATACATGGATCAATCTTTTCATTATCAATTATTTCATTGAATAATCCTTTCATGAGAGGAAATTCATTTAAATCAGAACTAAAACCGATAATTGGCAAAACAATAATAGCGCGATTTAAATTAATTGCTTCCTTTAAGTAATCATCATAAGAATTTCCATAAATATATTTCACATCAGTTGTATGCCCATTAACTTCATCGAGGAGAGCTATTACATCTCCCTTTATAGGTTTAAATAAAGAAATACCTTTGGTTACCCGTAGAGAAAGCATTTTATTAAAGATATATGATTGAAATGCATTAATTATGAGATTTAAGACATCAGGATTAAGTTTATCAAATGCACCTCTATAATCCTTAGGATGATTTATAATATGTTTTATTAATCTACATTCATAATTAAGACTTGTTGGAAATTCATTATATTTATTTTTTAGAGCCTTTGGTTTTTCCAAAGATTTTCCAATTTTATAACGTTTTTTCGATAAATTTTTACTTTCAGTAGAGTATGTCGTAGATACAAATTCTTGAAATGCTTTTTTATAATCTCCTTGTAATAAATAACGTCCAATTAAATGAGAATTGGGACGATATGTTCCAAATCTTTGTAATCCAAAATAATTAGGAAATCCTCTATGATTCAATATTTCTAAAATATTTTTAATCCTTGCTTCTAACTGATTTATATCTTGTATATTCCTAATAGTTATGGTGAAATTATTCCCTCTATTACTTCCTAACATGACAGGCTTTTTAGAAGGAGTGATAGATCTGAGGAATAAATCCCTAATTTTTAACTTTTTAAATTCTTTAACAAAATTTCCTCTAATTGAGACTTTCTGTACACTAATTGAACATTTATCTTTTAGTCCAGAATAAAAGATATTCTCTCTAGATATATTTAATACTTTACTTATCTCTCTAAGAGCATTAAATGTATCTTTATTAATTTTTATTAAGTTAAAAGTTGTAAATCTATCTCTTCCTCTTAGAAATGGAGGACTTTGTCTATCTTCTTTAATTTCAAGTATTTTACCACTCTCAGTAATTTCTTTTACTATAAAATCTTTATACCGATCTTTATATATACCTCCAATACCCTCAATATCAGAAGTAGTAAATATTTCTATTCCGACAAACTTTTCAACTTCTCTCTTATTGTTATTTCTAAATGAATAAGTGAAATCCATTAATTCTCAACTTTACTAAATTATATTATAATAATTTCAGAATTCCTGTAATTTTATCAACTTTACTTGAAATTACAGGGCCTATTCCCAAAGCTGTTGTTGTTCCGGGAGATAATTGAGTTAATCCCGCGTCATTTATTATAGTGCAGAGAATATCCTCTTTCTGTAATTGGGAATATATATTCATCAATTCATCTATTGATTGTGTTTTTAATACTACTTTCTTTTGTCCAAAATGGATCCAATCCTTCCATAATTTTTTATTTACTCTTCTGACTTTGTTTGAAGATGTAATACTTGCATGACATGCCTGAGCGCATTTTTTTCCCACTCCCATCTTTAAATCCATTCTTATAATAATTACTTGTTTTATATCATCCATTTTAATATCCTCATTTGTATAATAAGATTTTTAGCTTACCATTGTAATAATCTGAAATGTGAAGATTTGACATATTTTATTGTTAAAATAAAAATAATCGAATAAAAGTTAACATTTATTCATATTCAATTCTTACAGTTTCATTGGTTAATTCCAAAACTAATTCTTCCAATTCTTCATTAGTAAATAAAATTTTATCTTTATTATTAGCTTGAATAACTGCTCGAAATTCTGTATCTCCTGTTGCTAAAAATATTTCATTTAAAGATACTACCTTTCCTGGTGCAATTAAATTCTCAATAACAAATCTTGGATTATTAGTTTTTTCAATAAGAATAATTTTTTCGATTTCATACGTTTCTTTTATCCAATTTAAAAGTTTTGGTGTTATTATTACTTTATCTCCTTTAGCTACGATTATAATTACCACATCTTCATAATCTATTGCCTTAAAGAATGAGATTTTTTCCAAATAATTATATTCTCCCTTTTCTTCTAATTCAAGTAAATCTCTTGATAAATCTAACTCAAATGAAGTAAGCTGGTCATTATCCAGATTTTGTTGACAACTGGAACATAAAAAACCCGATTTTACACAAGTCTCACATGCAGGGAGAAATTTCATGATAATAAAACCAATTATAACTCTATTATATCACAGCTAATATTTTTCAATAATCTTTCCGCTGAGATAGGGTCAGTTTTATAAGTATATAAAATCTTTTTTGTTCTTAGTTTTAACTTAACTGTATCTTTTATTCTTTTTACTCTACAATGAATTGCTTGATCTGATACATTTAAAAATGATTCTTCATCGAATAATTCTTTCGGCATTTTAAACAATTATAGTGATTATTATTGATATAAATCCTAATTATGTACTATCTTATTATTTATTAAATTTTAATTTAATTGTTGGAAGTTATTTAAAAGATTTATGTTTACCAAATGATTCTTGATTTATTCAAAAATTTTATTTTAAATGCATTTTTTTTCATATTATTCATAAATAGATTATTTTAACTTATTAAAGTAAATATATTTAAACAAAATAAAAAAACTGAATAATCATGCCCCTCGATGACCCATTTAAGAAAACAATAGCCCGTCATCACTTACTAATGAAAACAGTATGTAGAAAATGTGGCTCTCTTAATCCTCTAAGAGCAAAAAAATGCAGAAGATGTCGTAGTAAGGATTTAAGATTAAAGAAAAGGGAATTACAAAAATAAAAATCTTCTATTTCTTTAAAAATATTTATCAGTCTATTTAATTTTAGTCTTATTCTATAGATATCACACTATAGCTTACAATATTTGGAAATTAAAATCTAAAACTAATCATAATTCAAGAATTTCATATAAATATAAAATAAATGTTAAAGAAAATCGTTGAGATTTTTATTTCGAGAGTTATATCTTTTTTCAATACCATCTCTCATCCCAGGTAATTTAAAACAGGTTTTGGGGATCATTTTTTTAAAATAATTTGGATTCTCTCGTTCAGTTATATTTTGTGATTTATAAAGCGTTTCGAATATCTTTTTACCAGAAAATTGGATGTCATTATAATAAGGCATAATAGGACGTTTTATACTTATTCTATCTACAATATTTTGAAGAGATGTTTTTATAACTTGCATTACTCCTTTTTCATTCATTAAATGAGTTTTACGAGTATGTTCATTATACATAACTATTACACAAGATGGCCATCGTTCATGAAAATATTTTAAAACAAGATCCATTACCCTATGTTTAAGTGAAACTACCCCAAATAAAACACCTCTATTGTTTATTTCAGTTCTTGTAAATTGTTTTGCACGGTAAGCTTCAGTAAAGACCTCTCGCATCATACGGATGATTTTTTTTGCTATAAAAGAACCTGAATTACGCAAAATCACTTCTGGAAGTTTTTCAATCTCTTTTAAAAGATTTGGATTGAAATGAGAATGACGTTGAAGATTATTTATTAATTCTTTTTTTGTATATCCTTTAGCTCTCCCTATAACTTCTAAAGGATCTCGACAATTGTTTGTCTTTGTCATAAAATCTCTCCTTGAATGATTTCATTTTTTTTAGGTTCAAAGAATTCACACAGAGATCTCTGATTCCTACCATTTATTATAAGATATGGATCAGCTCGTTTTATTACAACTCCTACAGATTTTAAATCTTCTCTACGTCTGATTTTAAACTTTTTATTGCGTAAATTAATAATGCGTTTAG
Organism: uncultured archaeon; assembly: GCA_964525635.1. GTDB lineage: Archaea > Asgardarchaeota > Lokiarchaeia > Sigyniarchaeales > SOKP01 > JAFGOA01. Next base: position 13,825 of record CAZGJX010000027.1, on the reverse strand, counting down.
CAGAAATTGGACCAATTCCAGGAACACGTATTAATTCTTGATACGATGCTTGATTTGGATCTAAAGGACCATATTCTTTGAAAAAATGCCTAGCAAAATGTATTTTCGGATCTCCTGTCGGCAGATTTCCTTCATATGTCAATATTTCTTTTAAATCTTTTAATTTATAATGATATATTCTTAATAACCAATCACTTTGATATAAACGATGTTCTCTTTCTAATGATGTAGCATTCTTGTTTGCTAGGGGAGTCCCTTTTATTGGATTAAATGAAGAAAAATATGCCCGTCTCAAATCTATTTCTTTATAAAGACAATCAATTCTTTTAAGTAGATCCCAATCTGTTTCATCTTCTGCAGCTCCTACTACGAATTGGGTTGTTTGTCCCCCATTAAGAATTGGTGCTCCATCCCATCGAAATTTTTTATAACCATCCTCTCGTCGGTCTTTTATCATTCTTTCTTGGAATTTTATTTGACTCTCTTTTTGTAAATCTTTTATACTTTTTAGAGCTTCTTCATTATGTTTTACACGGATTTGTTTTAACCAACGTTGTCTTGTTATTAAATCATTTTTAAAATCTTTTTGTTCGGCTATTTCAGCCAAATGTTCCTTAGTAGAGGCTTCTAAATTAATAGATATACGATCTGAAAGAGAAATAGCTTCTTTAAGGAGATGTTGGCCCACTCCAGGCAAACACTTAAAGTGAATATATCCCCGAAAATTATATTTAAATCGAAGTAATCGAACAGCCTCCAACATTTCTTCAGTAGTATCATCGGCACTACGATATACTCCAGAAGTAATAAATATACCTTCAACAACATTCATAGAATAGAGTTTCATAAACGTACGAGCATATTCTTCAGGGGTAAAACTTATTCGCTGTTTACAACTTTGAGAGAAACAATATTTACAATTATATATACATTTATTAGTGTATAACGTCTTAAATAGACTCATACATCTTCCATCTGGGGTGTAACTGTGACAAATTCCCCCACTAGACGTTGCTCCAATCCAATCTTTTGAATTCCCAAATAATTTAGGATATTTTTTTGTGCGACTGGAAGCAGTACTAGCACAAATATCATACTTAGAATTTGCTCCTAATATACGTATCTTTTCTAAGGTAGAAGGCATTTTAATATTCAAAAAATTACATACTAATATTATAATAGAATTTAATAAATATCATTCGAAATTAGTTTCAAATAAAATAAATGAGCCTAATGGTTTTTTAATTTTTATGTAAAATAACTAAAAAAATTATAAGATATTATTTTAATATATATCTACTAAAGAATTATTGAAAAATATAAAATGAATGAAAACCAACCTAAGAAATTTTTAACATTAGAATCAAAATTCGGTGATTTCAAATTTTATCTTGATAAAAATCTCGATATTCTTGATTTAAAACATAGAGAGATAAAAAAAATACACGAAACTACTGAAGACTTAAGTAATATCAAAGATATAGATTTAAGTGGAAATAAATTAAAAGAAATTCCACAATTCATAGGAAAATTATTAAATATTAATAAATTAAATTTAGGAGATAATTTAATTAAAATATTTCCAACATTCATCCTTAATCTTACTTCTTTAAAAACACTAGATTTACAATGGAATCCATTAGAAAATCTTCCTGAAACTATAGATAAATTAAAATCACTAGAATATTTAGATTTAAATCATACTCAACTAGAAAATCTTCCTGAAACAATTGGAAATCTGACATCCTTAAAACGTTTATGGATTGATTATTCAAATTTAACATCCCTTCCAGAGGGAATAGATAATTTAAAAAATTTAAGAAGGTTAAGTTTGTTTTACAATAATTTATCCAAACTACCAGAATCAATAGGTAATTTAGTTTCTTTAAAAAATCTATTTTTAGGAAATAATCAATTAATTAATCTTCCAAATACTATTGGAAATTTAGATTCCTTAAAACATTTAAACTTGTTTAATAATTTCCTAGAAGTATTACCAGAATCAATTGGTAACTTAACAAATTTAAAAATTCTCGTTTTAAGCAAAAATAACCTGAAAGAGCTTCCTGATACATTAAGTAATCTCACTTCACTCCAAGAACTATATCTAGAAGAAAATCCATTAATTTTAAAAGGAAAAACTCCTACTAATAAAACCATACAGATATTAAAGAAAAGAGGAGTAAAGGTAGAATTATAATTTATTATTCCTTAAAAATCGTTTTATAAAAACAAGTTAAATAAGAATCAAGAAAAATGGTCATAATTTTAGAATCAGAATACTTAAAAAATAAGGCATTAATTGGTAAATAAATTAAATTATTTGAAAAATTAGAGTCAATAATGAAGTGAATCCTACTTATTATAGTCAAGTATGGAATTACAAGTGAATCAATTTAGTAGTTTAAATTCAAGTTATTTCTAATATCTCTTTTTAAGTAATAATTTAGTCTTTCTAAAATTTAATATATTCAAAATACTTTAATATTAATAGCGATATTTATGTTAAGAAAAAAAGTAATAATAAGTTTGGTCATTATTTTCTCTTTCATGATGATTCCAAGCATTCAGGCAGAAAAATTAAAGACTTCACAAACATCAATCATTTTAGATAATCCCTTAGAGGAATTCTTTTTAGAAACTACAATTCCAATAAATATTATTTTTATTGGTTTTGATACATCTAATATTAATATCACGTACATTGACTCCAATTTAAAAGAATTAATAAAACCTACTTATAATTTTAATTATTTTAATTTATCCATTCAATATATGGGAATACTCTACAACTTAGAATATAATTATTATTTTTCAGATGGAACAACTTTAACCACTGATTTTGAGAGTTATTTAAATTCAACTGAAAAAACTATCAATCCACCAGGTCATCTAATGAAATATGACAAAAATGCAACAAGTGCTAAAGAGTATTCTGCATTAGATACAATAACATGGTTAGATAACAATATAAATAATTATTTTTTAGGAATAAATAATAGTTATTGCTTCTATTTAATTGATCTTTATACATATGATTATATCTCAGATTATCATTATTAATCCCTTAATCTTCCAGATCCTGATACAGGCACTAAAAATTATAATTATACAATTCTTTTTGGGGGTGAATTTCCAAACAGAGGTGTATTTTTTGATTTATCAGCAGGACCTATTTATTATTGGGATTGGGAATTTTTTGACGATATGAAGGGAGTCTCTCCTGATCATATCCCCCCAATATGGAACTATACATTTCCCTTTGATAAATTAAAACTTAATGATAATTTAATAGAATATATAAGGAAAATTACAGATTATATTTTCCTTCCATGTTATATTTATAAACCAATTACACCAGATGAGTTCAATAGAATTAGTATTGTGATCTTAGATAATTATACAAACCATGAACTCTATAATAATCCAAATAAATATATTAATAAGAATTTAGTCAAAGATGCCTTTGAAGAAGTAATTCCAGAATCAACTTGGGAAATTGATATTATTCTAAAATATATGGAAGGGTATGAAGATTTTGTTTTAGATATTAACGAAATACTTACTAAAGAAAGATATAATCAAATAAAAACTACTTTTGGAATCCCTGATAAGAGTATAATTATTATTATAGCGGCTGGGGAGTATGGCCGACCAGGAGGATATGCATTACTTAACCAAATTGTACAAATTATTGGAAGCTATGGTCGACCTAAACCAGGAGATTATACATATTGTTCTTATTTAATAATCCATGAAGTTGGACATACAATAGGATTATTCCATCCTCATGATTATGTCACTTTAAATGAAAAAGATAGCTCGATAATTGATGATACTGATTGGTTATTTGATTTTATTTCAACACCTATGACATATGCTCATTATGATGTATCATTCAGTACTTTTGATAGAGAATCAATTGCTCGAGGACATACGGCAAGATATATTAATAAATCATGGAACCTCCTATATGAAGCTAACAAAACACTTCTCAATAAGAATATATCATCAGTAAATGGTACATTAGAATCTATTTTGAATTATATTTCTAAAAATAAATCATTATGTTATTCTGCGTTTGAATCTAGGGATTTCTTTGAAGCACATTATTATGCTAAACAATATTATTTATTAGCACAAACATATTATGATTTAATTGTTGAAAAACCTACATCTCCTCCTTCAAAACCTTCAATATCAGGATATGAAATTGAAATTATTACTCTTACAATAGGAATATCAATAGTGGGATTAGTTACTTCCATAAAAAAAAGATGGAACAAATAGAATATTCTTAAATCTTTTCTTTATTATTTATTTTGCTAATACTAGAGTATGCAATAATAATATAGATACAATCTAAAGAATGAATAAATAAATAAAAATTTTTAATCTCTCCATTAATACTTTAGAATTTAAAATCTAAAATCAAAAAATTTTTTAAAAATTCTGACTGAAATAGAGTCATTTCATAATTAATTGATTCTAATGATTAACCTGTTTTGGCAGATTAGGACCAGTTGATAAATAAATATCAATTCAGAACTCAACTTTTAAATTTATTCCCAAAATTCAATATTCAAAATCTTCCCTATTGACTTTAAATAGGGAAAAATAATATTGAGGATTAAATCATTAAACTAAATTTAAAATGTGAAAAAATGCAAAAACAGAAAATTAAAAAATTATCGGCTAAATTTTTTTTAGCGATCTTTATAATTAATACCGTTTTTATATTGGGATTTACGAAGCCTATACGTGCAGATAATAGTAGTTTAGGACCACATGAGGTAGATGCAGGTCAACCTTTAATTTTTGAATGGACAGCTATTTATAAGACGCTTAGTGGTAAATATCAATATGGTGGTTACTACACAGAAATATGGATGCAAGATGATTTGGGAAATTCTATCAAAATTGCTTCAATATCAGGGACGGGATTTCATAGTTATCAAAAAATAATAGAAGAAGCTGGAACATATACATTTACATTGATAGAGTATGCCCCTTATAAAGGATATTTTGATTATAATACAAAGACATACTATAGAATAACTGGACCATTTTTTATCGCAAGAGATGAGGCTTTAAATGTCATAATTAATAATAAAGGGTATATAAAAGACCTAGTTGCGAGTCCTAATTATCTTTATCAAGGAGAAAAAGCGTCAATATCATGGTTTGTTGTTTCAAATGTAAATCATTTATATGAATCTACTCTTTCTATGAAATATGAAGATGATAATACTTGGGAGGTCATTACTACTTTAACGGGTGAAGGATCAAAAGGATGTCAATCACCTAATTTAGAACAAATAGGTAATTATTACTTTAAAGTTGATTTTTACATTGATGGTGTACTAGACTCATCAAAAGAAACTTCGATAACAACAATTCAAGAGCCACAATTACTAATAGGTGCAGCTGATAGAAGATTCCCTGGCGGGGAAGGAACACGACTTGGTTATGTATTTCAAACAGTTACTACTATTGGAGATCTAACACCTCGAATCTATCTTGGTTTAAAACAAAATATTTCTAGTACAATTGTTCTTTCATATGATATTTATATTGATGGAACACAAATTCCAACTGCTAATTTTATATACATGTATACTACTACCTATAAAATATATTTTGATATTGATGAACTAAGATTTCCAATTGCTCATCAAATTGAGATTGAAATAACTTTTATTCGCAATATGTTAACGAATGAAATTTTATACGATAATAATCTCATAACATTAGAATATCTAAAAGTTGGAAGAATTAAAATCTCGGCTTGTGATAAAACTTTATTATTAGTTCATGGTTTAGATGGTTTCTCATCTCAATTTGATAAATTTTTGGATGACGCCAACTTTGATTTAAATGGATATGGACGAAATGATTTCAAAGATTATTATGCTGAAAATAATATCCTAAAGGTTAATTATTATGATTGGAATAATCCAGATGAAGAATTTGATGGATATAATTACAATATTCCAATTGAAACTATTGCTGAAAGTTTAAAGGATTACATTATTCGTATGGCAATTGAAGAAGGGAAAATAAATACCCATTTAGACATTGTTGCTCATTCCATGGGCGGATTAGTTGTTAGGTATATGATGATACACTATTATCCAGATATAAGAAGAGAGGGAATAATAATCGAGCATATAGCAACTGTTGGTACTCCTAATCATGGAACCTTATTTGCTGATTTATTATATACACATCCTATAACATCCTTCATAGCAGCAGTTCTTAGTATTTTTGGACTTCCAACTTTAAATACTCAGGTATTACAAATGGCATATCCAGTTCATTCCTCACTTATATATGGATTAAATAATGATAATGTTCATGATGAAACCCCCTTTAGTAGAAGTGATCCTGTAGCATACCCAGATGTTTTATGGAGTACTTTTAGAGGTCATGTTCCATCACCATTCTCAGAATATATGATAGGAGAGCTATTGTATTTTTCTCTTCTTGGTTTACCGGGTGTTTATTTATTTATGGAATTTTATGCTAGTGATGGAGTAGTAGACACAGACTCTGTCGCATTGAATGCAAATGATGTTGATAATTATGGAATATATGAAGGAATTGACCATGTACCCCTTCTTGAAAAGCCAAATGTTTTAGAGGATATTCTTAACGAATTAATGCAAGAATAATATCAATAAAAATACCTACTGATATGTATACTTGCATAGAAGAAGGATTTTTCGGATGTAATATTTATTATAAAAATACTTTAGATGCTAAATATTATTCAAACTTCATTATAGAAAATTTAAACACATTTTTTTTTCTTTTTTTTTCCTAGCTCTTTATTATTTTAGTCTAATAATTTTAAAAATAAAATCAAAAAATTTTTTAAAAATTCAGACTAAGATTGAATTAAATCCTACTTATTATCGCTAAATATTGAATCATAGATGAAGGAATTCAAGGTAAATGAGTATATAACACTCAAGTTAGAAAGCAATCAAATAATGATTTATGTAAAAGGACAGCAATTTCGACAATGTAAATTCCTTCTCTTAAATATTCCTGTCAAAAAAATTACTTCTTTAGATGATATTGAATCGATTGATGAGGTGGCTCAAAGGTTAGATAGGTCTTTAGAAGGTACAGATTATGTAAAAATTGAGATTTCTCCTGAAACTGAATTTTGGGGACATTGTTCTAATATCCAAACATGGTATGAACATAACTATGATACTCGTTTGCTTTATTCAAATTTGGCTTTTCCTTTGCTTAAAAAATTAGTTGATAGTGGTGATCCTCTCGCAAGAAAGGTATTTAAAGAAGAAATTGTTAAACGGGTTCATTCTGGATATATCCCTTCTATCTACTATTTAGTTATAGAAGGATATCTTGATTATCTTAATGAGAATGAGATTAATCTAACTTTTCTTGAAAACAATCCCAAATTAAAAAAAGAAATGGAAAATCTAAATATGAAATTATTAGAATATAAACTCGCTATTTTAGTTAAACTTATAGATTTGGGTGATCAAGAAGCAAGAATTATAAGTGAACTTCCAGAAACTATAGAAAAATTAAATAATATTAATCTTCTTAACTTCAGATACCTTAATTTAACCGAGATTCCAGAAATAACATGGAAATTAACTTCACTTAAAATCATTGATTTAACAAATAATAAAATAACTAAACTTCCAAAAACTATAGGAATATTAAATAAAATTACAAATCTTAATTTGGGTTTTAATAATTTAACCAAACTTCCAAAAGAGATTATTAATATGACTTCACTTAGAGCCCTTGATCTCACAGGTAATAAAATAACAGAATTTCCAGAGGTAATATGTAATTTACCATTACTTCAATATATTTATTTAAAAGACAATAATATTAAAGAACTTCCAAAAACTATTGAAAAATTAAATGAACCTAAGGTACTTGTTTTAGAAGGTAATAAATTAACAGAACTTCCAGATTATTTGGGAAAATTAACTTCACTTCATCACCTTACTTTAAAAAAAAATAAAATAAAACAACTTCCAGAATCTCTTGGGAAATTAAATTCACTTAAATGGCTTGATTTAAGAGAAAATCAATTAACTTCTCTTCCAAATATAATTGGTGATTTAAAATCTCTTGAAGTACTGGAACTAAACCAAAATCAATTGAAAAATTTACCTAAATCTATTATAAATATGACTTCACTTAAAGAATTAAAACTTAAAGAGAATCTACTCGATTTAAGAGAAGTAGCTCCCACAAATCAAATTATTCAATTATTAAAAGAAAAAGGAGTTCATGTAGAACTTTAATATCAATCAAATTAATTCTCAATTAATCTTAATTATATAACTTTCAATTTAAATTCTAAAATCAAAAAATTTTTTAAAAATCATAGCTAAAATTAAATTAAATCCTACTTATTATAGCTGAGTATTAAATCATAGATGAAGGAATTTAATATTTTTGAGTTTAAAGTCAATAAATATATCACTCTTAAAAGAACAAGTCATGGAGGGGTAGGAGATGATACTGAAATCTATATAAATAGAGAGTCATTTTATGAATGTCCAGGTTTATTATATGATTATTATTTTACTATAGAAAATACAGAGAAATATAACAAGAGTAATACAATCGATGAATTATATGATGAATTTGGAGATATAGTTAGTGATGAAGATTATGAAATAGATCCCCAATCCTATGATGTAAATTCAGATACAATTTTTTGGGGTTATTGTTCTAGCTTTCAGACATGGTATGAAAATGAATACAATACTGACTTAATATCTTCTTGTATTGCATTTCCTCTACTTGAAGAATTAATTAATGTAGGAGATCCTTTAGCAAAAAAGGTTATTAAAAAAGAAATTATAAGAAAATTTTATTCAGGTTATATTCCTACTATAAAATACTTAATTGAAGAGAAATATCTTAATCATCTCAACGATGATGAGATTAAATCGGTTTTTCTAGAAAATAATCCAAACCTAAGAGAAAATATTAAAAAATTCAAATTTAAATTTATCAATCAGATAAATTATGTTTTCTCAAAATTAGCAAATAAAGGAGATAATCTTGCAAGAGAGATTTTTATTGAAAATATAAAAAAATATTCCCAATCTGGGAATGCTTATGTTTTGAACTATTTAGCTAGAGAAAAACTACTTGATCTTCTTAATCATAATGAAATTAACTTTCTTTTTTTAAAAAATAATCCTATATTAAAATCGAATCTGGAAAGTGATGATTATTATGAGAAAAGAGATAATGGAGATCTTTTATTATATCTCATTAATTCTGGTGACTCTATTGCAAAAAAAATAATATATAAGCATGAAAATAAAGATATTTTAAATTATTTTCACGAAGGAAATAGACATTCCATATTTAGAATTATAAAGAAAAAATATTTAGAATTTTTTAATGAAAATGAGATAAAGCTACTATATTTGGATAAAAATCCTTATTTAAAAACAAAATTAATAGAAAAAGATGATTTATATCAAGAAAGTATAAATAGATATATTTTATTGCATCTTTTTGAGAAAGGAGATCCACAAGCTTTCAAGATCCTTAACAAATTAGATAATATGAGTATAGTAGATATTCAAATAAAAGAAGTTCCTAAAGCAATAGGAAAATTGAAAAATTTAACTAGCCTTAATTTGAAATCTAATAATCTAAAAGAAATTCCAGCATTTATTGAAAATTTGAATAATCTTAAATGTCTCAATGTACAAAATAATGAAATAAAAGAACTCCCTAAAACAATATCAAATTTGTCTTCCTTGGAAGAATTAGATATATCGCAAAATAAATTTAAATCATTTCCAGAAATTATTTTAAATTTAACTAGTCTTAAAGAATTGAGTTTAAGTAGTAAAAAATTGACGGAAATTCCTGATAGAATTGATAATCTTAAATTTCTTCGAATCTTAGACCTAAGTAATAATGATTTAAGAGATCTTCCAAATACTTTTGAATATTTAAAAAACCTCGAAAATATTAATCTAAGCATTAATAATTTAAATAAAGTTCCGAAATCAATATTAAACTCAAATAAATTAACTAAACTTAGCCTATCTAATAATAATATAAGAAAACTTCCTAAAAAATTAGAAAAATTAGTAAATCTTGAAGAATTAAGACTAAGAAATAACCAATTAACAAAAGTGTCAAAAATAATTGGAAAATTAGTAAATCTAAAAGAATTAAATATAGGAACTAACAAAATATCAAAGATATCAAATAAAATAGGGAATTTAATTAACCTTGAGATCTTATATCTACGTCATAATAAACTTAAAAAGTTACCTAATTCGCTTGGAAATCTATCTTCTCTTAAGGTAATTGATTTATTTATTAATAATAAATTAAAAACGCTTCCCAAATCAATAGGATCACTTAATAATATAAAAAAACTAGTAATAAGAGATAGTAAATTAAAAAATTTACCAAATTCAATAGGAGAATTATTAAATTTAAAAGAGTTGGAATTAGAAAATAATCTATTGAATTCACTTCCAGAACCAATAGGAAATCTAAAGAACCTGGTAGGATTAAGACTAAAAAAAAATAACTTAAAAGAACTCCCTGAATCCATAGGAGATTTAAAGAATCTTATATCCCTTTCGATAGAATCTAATCAGTTAATTTCAGTTCCAGAATCAATAGGAAATCTAAAGAACTTGGTAAGATTAAGTCTAAAAAATAATAACTTAAAAGAACTCTCTGAATCCATAGGAGAGCTTATCAATCTTGATTATATGAATTTAGAAAGTAATCAATTGTTCTCACTTCCAGAATCAATAGGAAATTTAAAAAACCTCACAACTCTAAATTTAGCACATAACAATTTAAAAGAATTTCCAAACACAATGGCAAATCTTACCTCATTACGATTTCTAAATTTAATGTCGAATAAATTAAAAAAAAACCAGATTTTATATCAAATCTGTTTTTCCTTGAAAGAGTAGATTTGATAAATAATCCTATAAATTCAAAAAATAAGTCTAAATAAAATAGACTATAGGAGAATAAAAATAAAAAAGATCAATAATATTTTAATCAAATCTATTTTCTCAATCATTTCTAATTTAAAATCTAAAATCAAAAAATTTTTTAAAAATTATGATTTAAAGATCATTATATATAAAGAACTAACTTTGAAATATAAAATTCAAAATCAAAAAATTTTAAAAAAGTGAATATTATGTGTGCACAACTAGGTGGACAACCAATTTTTATTATGAAAGAAGGCACTGAAAGAACTCGTGGAAAAGATGCTATGCATAACAACATCGCTGCCGCTAAAGTAATCGCTGAAGCTGTAAGAACCTCTCTTGGACCTCGGGGTATGGATAAAATGTTAGTTGATCAATTTGGAGATGTCGTCATCACCAATGATGGCGCAACCATCTTAAAAGAAATCGACGTACAACATCCTGCCGCCAAAATGATGGTCGAAGTCGCTAAAACTCAAGACTCTGAAGTTGGTGATGGAACTACTACAAGCGTAGTCCTCGCTGGAGAATTACTAAAAAGAGCTGAAAAACTCCTTGAACAAAAAATACACCCAACTGTTATAACAGAGGGATTCAGAAAAGCCTCAGATAAAGCTATTGAAATTCTACAAAAAATTTCGATTAAAAGTGGAATTGAAGATTATGATGGCTTAAAAAATGCTGCTATGACATGTATGTCATCCAAAATCGTTTCAGAAAGCAGAGATATGCTCGCGACTCTATGCATCGACGCTATAACTTCCGTAGCTGAACAAGATGAAGATGGTAAATGGGTAGCTGATATTGATAAAGTTCAAATTCAAAAAAAACAAGGCGAAATGATCGATGATACCAAGTTAATAAAAGGTATCATCCTCGACAAAGAAGTCGTCGCGTCTGGAATGCCTAAATCCGTAAAAGACGCTAAAATACTCCTTTTACAATCAGCACTCGAAATTGAAAAAACTGAATTTGACTCTAAATTACAAATTACAAGCCCAGACCAAATTCAAGCTTTCCTCGATGAAGAAGAAAAAATGCTCAGAACTATGGCTCAAAAAATTCAAGATTCTGGAGCTAATGTCGTCATTTGCCAAAAAGGTATCGATGATATGGTTCAACACTTCCTAACTAAAGCCGGTATCTTGGCTACAAGAAGAGTTAAAAAATCTGACCTCGAAAAATTATCTGAAGCAACTGGTGGAATGATTATTAACGACCTCGATGAAGCGCAACCTGAAATCTTAGGTTATGCTGGACTCGTTGAAGAACGTAAAGTTATGGGAGATTCATGGATATTCATCGAAAAATGTAAAGATCCTAAATCTGTCGTTATCTTAATCAGAGGAGGAACTGAACTCATCGTCGATGAGGTTGAACGAGCTCTTCATGATGCCCTTTGTGTTGTAAGAGATGTTGTCGAAGACCAAAGACTCGTCGGAGGAGGCGGTGCTCCTGAACTCGAAACTGCCATCCAATTACGTGAATACGCATCATCTCTCGGTGGACGTGAACAACTCGCCGTTGAGATTTTTGCCGACAGCCTTGATATTATTCCAAAAACCCTTGCTGAAAATGCTGGGCTTGACCAAATCGATATCCTCATGAAATTACGTGCTGCTCATCAAAAGGGCAATACCTTCGCAGGATTCGACCTCGAAACTGGTGAAGTACAAAATAACATGATGGCTGTCGGTGTAGTCGAACCAACTGCCGTTAAAGTTCAAGCTATTAAATCAGCTACCGAAGCTACTAGTATGATTCTCCGGATTGATGATGTAATAGCAGGTGCTAAAGGACCTGATATGCCCCAAATGCCACCAGGTGGAATGGGCGGTGGAATGGGCGGCGGTATGCCGGGCATGGGAGGTATGGGCGGCTATCCTGGAATGATGTAATTAACTCAAGTCTAATTTTTACTTTTTATTTATTTTTCTTATTTTTTTAACATATCTTATTTTCCAACAACTAAATATAACAAATTAGATTTTATTTTAGTTTAAATTCTTGATTTTTAAATAATCTTCAGATAATTATATCAATTTTGACTATCAAGATGGATTCTAAAAGTAAAAATACAAAAAAAAACCATATGGTTATATTTACAGAGCCTATAATAAAATAACAGGAAAGAATTATATAGGGCAGACAGTTACACGTCGATGGAAAAAAGATGAAATACCTATAGAAGGAAGATGGAAGAAAGAAGTGTATGATGCTTACAGTAAGCAAAGAAGAGGAGAATCACTTCGATATATTGAACGAGCTATAGTAAAATATGGAGCTAAGAATTTTACATTATTCGAACAAGATATTGTTTATAAAGATCAGCAAGAATTAGATGAAAAAGAAACTTATTGGATGAAATTATATGATACATTAAATCTAGATAAAGGATATAATACAAAGGAAGGTGGTTTGGGCGGATTATTGACTCCAGAAGTAAAAGAAAAATTAAGTCAAATTGGAAAAGAAAAATGGGAAAATGATTTAGAGAAAAATAGTCTAAAATCCAAAGATTTTGAGGGATTGATACCTAAATACAGGGATAAAATAGTTGATTTTCATGATATTAATAAAGTGAAAGATAAGGATCGGGACAAGGATATTGACGATATTCAAATCATTTTAACAATTGGTTCAAGAGAATATATTGGGGGTACTAGGAATCAGGATAAACAACAGTATGATCTTGAAGGATTAAATAATTTTAATGATAAACCAGAACATTTTGATAAGAAAAAACATAAAATAGATGAAAAACAAAAAGAGACTAATTTTACAAAAGAAGGATCATTTATAAGATCTATCCACGAGAAAAGATA
>CAZGJX010000026.1:0-41123 GCA_964525635.1 uncultured archaeon | reverse complement strand
GGTTTTGGAAGTATAAAAAAAAAGTGATTGCTTAACTTAATGACATTGCTGTTTAGGGCGTGGTAGTTCAATTATAGTTGAATACTAATAAAAATATAGTTAAAATGGAACATATTATAATTATAGGAGGTTTAATAAAAAATAAGTGAAGTATTGAAAAATAATTAAAATATGTTGATTCTAATTCTATTGAAATATATTCTTTTTAAAAAATTGGATTTATTTATCATAAGGTCTCTCTTTTTTTAATAATATGATATTGATATTTAAAAGTTTAGATTATTTAATTAAAATATGTATATTATAATTTTTTTTTTTAGAGTTCATTTTTTGGTTGATTAAATATATCATCTAGAATCTATCTAATGGATTTTTCTTTTTTTATAAAAATTTTTGAGTCAATATAGGATTACAGTTATTTTTATTAATAGGAATAAGGATTCTTAATTTGGGCAGACCTTCTCTGCACGCTTAAAATGGGGACTGAGGGAATTGAACCCTCGACCATTCCTCATTAAGAGAAAAATTCTCTTAATTATAACTCTGGAGGCTATCGCGCTACCGGGCTGCGCCAAGTCCCCATATTTAAATGGTGTAATATATATAATTGTATCTTTGTAAAATTATGATCAATTAAATTATTTATCATTTTTGAGATCAATTAATCCAAACCAACGAGCATGGGTGTATATACTTATTAATTAATAAAATAAAGGAATAATTATTTCTTATAAAATTCTATATTTATAAATTATTGAATTAGTTCTATATCTTTCTCATTTAAAGTTTTAGAGCAATTATTTAAAAATACACTTTAGTTATCCTTTAATAATAGATCGTTGAAAGATGTGAAAAATATATCATCTATAAATTAATTCTACTCCCACATTGATCACAAAATCTTAGGTTTTGCTTATTTATCTCTAATTGTACTCCACAATGAGGACAAAAATTAAGTTGTTCTACAATTTGTTTATTTTTTTTTTCATCATATGCTAATTCAATTTCAGCATCATCCGGGATATAGATTTTATTAAATCTATAACCACAAGTTTTACAGATGGGATCATCAAAACTCATAATGCCTTGACACTCAGGGCATGATATGATTAGTTTAAACCCACAATTTGGACAAAATTCACTATATATACTTACAGACTCTCTACATCTAGGACATTTTTTATTTGTATTCCAAAATAATCTTGAAAATGATTGGGAGATAATTATAACAATTAAAAATGCGAGTGGAATAATCATAATCCAGAAAACATCAAAGATTAAGTAACTTAAAATAGCTATTATAGCAGAAACTATAAAAAGTAAAAGACATAAAGCCATTGTGGTTCTATTTTCTAAATTTGGTGGTTCTGCACTCATATTCTCAAAAAATATTTTTATTTTTCTCTAATAATAAAAGAGAATTATTCAAATTAAATTTTTATACTTAAATCACATTCTTTATAATTTAATTTAATAAAATTTATTTTATTCATTTCCTTATTAATAATATAAAATTTAATATTTCAATACAAGTGATAATTAATGCCAGGCTCTCACGGAAGTTTAACAAAAGCAGGAAAAGTTAAAATGCAAACTCCTAAAATTGAAAGAACAGGAGTTAATTCAAATTCAAAAAAACCTCCAAGAATGCGTTATAGAGAACTTTATAAAAGTCGATTTGTACAGCAAAAATATTCTGGTCAACCAAATTCTATTGGAGCAAAAAGAAATAAATATACGAATTAAATTATTTTTATTTATTTTATTCTGATAACCCTATAATTCTTAATTGATTTTGTAGAGTTTGACTTTTTTTAAAGTAAAATTGAGCTTTATCTTGATCTTTTATTAAAAATTTATAAAAATCATTCATTAATAAATTCCATCTAATAGATTTCTTAATACCTGAGATTGTTGTTAAATTTATAGAATCTCTTATACCTTTAAGGTAATATTCTGCCTTCTTTCTATCTGGTCTATCATGAATATAATATTCAGCAATCTCCATAAATAGATTAATTAGAATTTTTCTTGAATTATCATCTACAGAACTAACATTTATATCCTTTAATCCTAATCTTAACATTTTTTGAACTAATGGTAATTGTCCTTTAGTTTTATAATATTTTGCCCTCATTAGATAATATTTTAATTTTACTTTAATGGAGTTATTCGTTATTTGGAATGCTTTTTTGAAACTTTCTTTTGCTCTTGGGATATTATCCAATTCTTGATGAATTAAGCCTAAAAATATGAGAGAAAGTCCTTGATATTCTTCTTTTTCTTTAAATGATAATTCTTCACTTTCAAGAAATTTATCTATAATCTCATAATGTTCTCTTGCCTGAGCATAAAATTTCAATTTATAATATATTCTAGCAACTTCATAATGAATTTTTAAAATATAACTTATTGGAACTTCCCCCGATTTAGCAACTGAAAGAGCGTTTTCTAAATAATTAATTGCCAGATCCTTTTGGTCTAATATTAAAGCTATTTTATTTAAAAATAATAATATAGATACAACCATCTTTTTTTGCTTATGTTTATTAAAAATCTTAAGAGCTTCTGTCAAAATTGCAGTTGCTTCTTTAAATTTATAATTATTCATTAACTCTTCTGCTTTTGTGTAGTAATTTAAATGTTCAATTACTTCAAAATCACTTGGTGGTAGAGTTAATAAATCATTATGTAGAGGAAATAATTCTTTTGCAACTAAACATTCATAATGAAGTGTGGAAAAAGGAAAATTATTTTCTTCCTCTAGAAAATCTTCTTCATCTAATGCTTTTTCTGGTCTGAATGAAACCAATAAATTTTCGCTGAAATCATTTTTATTTATTATCTCAATGATAGAATTTAGAATTAATCTTGAAAATTTGACCCAATTTTTTATTAAATTATTTAATTGTATCTCAGAATTATCTTCGAATATCTTTAAAAGGATATAAGGGCTATAACTTTCAAATAAGGATCTAATATAAAATTTTTTGAAATTTAGATCTTTAAAATAAGTAAAAAAACCCTTCTCTAATATAAAGAATTCATCAAATAATTCATCATTTGAAAAGAATAAGGTCTCTGAAGTTCTTAATTTAGGAATTCCTTTATTTAATTCCCAAGGATGATTAAAAGTAGGATTTAATCCCATTTCTTTTAGTTCATTAACTATATTTCTAATTTCTTCAGTTTTAAAATTATCAAAAAGTTTTTCTTTATTCATCAATGAAATCCGAATTCTGTTTTTCCATGCTTTTTCATTTTCGTTTTTAATTAAATCTGGGATTATTGAATTTAAGATTTCAATTAGAACAGTTTCTTTACCTTTTATAGGGAAATCATAATCGATTGTTACTTGTAAAGCAAGATCTCTCAAATTCTTTTGAAGATATTGAATTAAATTAAATATATTTGTATCTAAATTCCAGTATTTAAAAGCTAAAGAAATTCTAAAACATGCAACTTCAAACGGAATATTTAAATGAACAGGAAGAACAACAGGAAATTTGATAGTAAGTATTATTGTTTTATCTTTTCTTAAACTATATCGAAAGTAATTCTCTATATATCCCTTTAAATACCAACCATTTTTTTCAATAAAATCTTGTAATCTTTCAATTTCATTTTGGGATAATGGAGTTATCGACATTTACTTTAGCAACATATAATTTAATTTATAATGATGAAGCTATATTAGATATTAGAAATTATTATTATAGAATTTGCTTTTATTAACGTTTATTATTAAATAAGTATTAATATTTAAGTTTATTATTTTATATTATTTTAATCAAAGCAGATCTGATGGATTTAAGAGAATATATGCAAAAACTCTATAATTTTTATATTTGATTTTATTAGTTTAAATTGAATAAAAAGGTTAAATATTATGGATATCACAAAATTCAATAAAATATTAAATTTATTAGTTAATAAAGCAAAAATTGCTGAAAAAAACAATAATCTAAAGGATGCTGTTGATGTTTGGATTGAAATCACAGAATTAACTTTAAAAGCTTCTAAAAATCCTAAACTCGAGTTTACATTTAGAAATATGTTATATAATAGAACTAAAGGTATAATTGAGCATATTAAAGAGCTAAAAAATGAATTAAATAAACTAAAAATAAAACCTATAATTATTCAAAAACCAAAAGAAAAAAAGAGCAATGAAATAAGAGAAGATATTCCTAAACCAGCAATGATTAAAGAACCAGATATACAAAAAGAAATAAATGTAGAAACTAATGAGAATAAAATACAGGAAGAAAGATTTAATGCAATTCAAAGAGATTTTGAAATAATAGAAAACTCACAATTCAAAAATTTACCTAAAGGTGTTAAGGAAATCAAAGCTTCAAATAAGTTTGAAATTCTTGCACCACATGATCCTGAATATGTTGAGAAAAGGATAAATCAAGATATAGATATGTCCATTTTTGCACAAAATAATTCTAGTGCAAACAATAATGAAATTCAACTTGAAAATTATAACCAAAAAGGAAATAAAATATGTTTTGCATGTGGACAAGAAGTTCCAGCTAAATCAACAAAATGTATTAATTGTGGAACTGAACTTAAATTTTAATATTTATGGTTAATATAAATTTTTTTATTTGAATAAAAGAAATTGTTTTAGTTAATTAATTAGTTAGGATACTTTTCCTTTGGATTTCTTATATTTATTATAATTTATAATTGCTCTTTCTCTCCACACCGTTTTCCATTTTTTAAAACCAGTTTTTACATATTTTTCTCGATTTGGAAAATCTCGACAAACCCAATTAAATAAGATAAAATATCTTTCTACACCGCTTTTAATAGATAATTTTTTAGATCTTACCCCTAATTTTTTTAAATGTGAAACTAGCTTTCCCTCTACAGCATCCTGTAATTTTCCTTCTATTAAAGTGGGTTCATAATTTATACCTTCTCCTTTAAAATAAATACGAACTAAATCAAAACAATCTCCTCTACATAATTTTATTGTATCTGTCTCTTTATTAAAATTCAATTCTTTTAAACCTTGCTTGACAAGTTCAAGAATTTTTTTTTTTGGAGAATTTTTTTTCAAATTCTCTTCCCTATACAATTTAACCGGAACTGTTTTAAAAATAATCTCACCAGTATTGATTAGATGAAGCGCTATAAAAGCATTTCCTACTAAATCACCTGTCCCACTATCATCTATTTCGATTGTTTTTGATTTGCCACTCATTTTTATAATATTTATTTAATTATTATTTATAGAAATAAATCAAGATATTTCAAATCTTAGTAAATAAACAATAAAAATCATTTTTTTTTATAATTTTATAAATCTAAAATATATAACCTCTTTTTTTATTTTCGGTATATTATTATTTATATTTTAAATCTAATTATCAGAATAATTAAATTATATAGATGATTTTCGATTTTTATGGATATAGAACTTCTTATAATTGGAAATGAGATACTTCTTGGACACACTCAAGATACAAATTCAAATTGGATGGCAAGAAAAATATCTAAATATGGACATAAAGTTAGAAGGATTACTACAATCGGAGACAATTTAGGAGAAATTGGGAATGTAATTAGAGAAATTTTAAAAAGGAAACCAGAAATAATCATTTCATCGGGCGGATTAATTTAAGGAATAAAGGTTCTTAAAGTCTTGGGTCCAACTTTTGATGATATGACGAATAATGGAATTGCCATAGGATTAGGGAAAGAACTCATTTTAAATAATCAAGCATATAGATCAATAGAGGAGAGTTATAATAAACTAAATAAGATTGGAAGATTAAAACTAAAAGGAATGACCAAAGCTAGAGAAAAAATGGCTTTTTTACCTCAAGGATCAATACCTCTAACTAATAATATAGGAACTGCACCAGGAGTTTTAATTAAAGAGAAAAATACAAATATATTTATTTTACCAGGAGTCCCCACAGAAATGAAAGCTATGTTTAAAAATTCAATTTTACCTTTATTAAAAGAAAATAAACGTATCTTTATTCAAAAAGGGTTTATTTTTACAGAGATTGGAGAATCTCAAATAGCACCATTAATAAATGAATTAAAAGATAATTATCCTAATCTTTGGATAAAAACCCATCCAAAAAGTGGACCATCAATTGAAATAGAACTTTCTATAACTTGCTTTGATAATCCCAATTGCCACGAAAAAGTAGATGTAGTATTAAATAAATTAAAACACATTATATTAGATTTAGGTGGACAAATAAAATGAACTTATTCTTGAAATAAATTTTATGGTAATTTAAGGTATTATTTTTTCAGAATTGATATTTTAACAGTTAATTAAATTATTATAAATAGATTTAGGATTATATGATGACACCTTGCAGGTGCAATTCTCAATAAGCACTCGCTTAACGCGTTTAAGCTTATATCATCGACATCAATTAAAAATCATTTATTTCGATGTGTTTAACGTTTTCTGAAATCCTAACTAATTTGGGATCTCTTTTTTCTATTTCACCAATAGTCCAATTTGGGATTTTATTACTTGAAAGATTATTTGTAAAATCATTTAGATATTTAGGATCTACAGCCATTAACATACCACCTGCAATTTCATGAGATTTACATTCGTCAAAAGCATATCCTAATTCCGCAGATAATTCTTTTGAAAACTTAATTGAGGGAATCTTATTGATTAAAGCTGAAAGCTTAGAATTTTGAAGCATTTCTTCTATGTGTCCAGCAAGACCAAATCCAGTAACATCAGACATAGCATGTATGAAAGAAAAATCTTTAATTGAATGTATTGTTTTCACTATATTTTGGTTTGAAGTCGTCATGATTTTTATAGCTGTATTAATAGATTTATTCAATTCGCTTTTTGAATAATTATTTAACACCTCTGGCATCTCTTTTAATAATCGATATGACGCCATAACACCTTGTAATCCAATTGGTTTTGTTAAAATTAGCTTATCTCCGTTTTTCACACCACTCTTTTTTATAATCCAATCATTTTTTGCAAATCCAGAGGCTTCACCCCCAATTAATGGCCAACCACAAAATATTGTATGACCACCAACTATTTTTGAATTTATCTTGCGTTCTAAGAAATTTTTTATTCCTCGCAGAATTCCTTCAATTATACTTAAAGGCATATTATTTTTAATTCCTAAGAAGACAAGCATTCCCCCATTTATTTCAGGAACGTTCATTGCAAAAACATCATTTGTAACATTACAAGCAGCTATTTCTCCTTGAATTTCAGGATCATCCACAATTGGTGTAAAAATATCGAGATTTTTAACAAGTGATAGATTAGTTCCTGTTATTGGAACAACAGAAGCATCCTCAATATCATCAGTTAAACCAGTTTTCATTAAGAGGTTTTTTAATTGACTTGGACCTAGTTTACATGATCATCCATGAAGCTTAACCTGTGATGTTAATCTATAATCTACTTCTTTTTTCATCAACCTCATACTTCCAATTAATATTATTTTTGTTAATTACTTTTTTCAATTAAAGTAATTTTTTAGATTTATTATAATTATTTGGTATATTTATAGGATTTCAAAATCTAGTTCTTTAAAATAATAATATGATGTTTATTATTATATATTTTTTCTCCCTTAAAGTTAAAACGTTTTTTTGAAAATGGTTTCTTAATATTATCATATTGCTCTCGATTTGAAAAGAATTCTATTGAATCTCCCTTTGAGGTTTTTTTCAGAAGAATTTTTAACTTTATCATTAAATTTGTACAGGTCAATTTAGCATAGTCTAAGATTTCATTTATCGCCATTCTTTTTTTCACTTAGAAAAATATTCTATTTTTTTTGGTTTATTAATTCTCTATTCTTAATAACAAAAAAGAGATTAACCATAAACACCATTTTTAATAAAAATTACTTTAGTTGGGATTTCATGATTAGCACAAGCAATAGCAAAAGAAATACCACCAAATGTCCATTCAGTTCCATAAGGACTATGAGTAATGAAAACAAGAATTGGTTAATTTTTCAAAATCTTTATAGAATTTAACAAATTCATTAAAATTTATAAAAAATCCTATTATGATAAAAATAAGTTTATTCTTCTAGATATTTTTTTTGAGACTTCATATGGTCCTTTATAGTATATTATAAGATTAATTTCATCTTGAGCTTTATTGATGATTTTTTTTCTGCTTTCTTTATCGAATATTAATATATATTTAAATCTGAAATTATTATTTGCTTTTAATATCTCAACATTAAAATATTTTGGAAAGCTTCCTTTTTTAGATATTCTTAAATATGGAGGCAATTTTAATGTGATCTGTAAATCTCTAACATCATAATGTGAAGGATTATTTAATCTGAGATTTATCTCCATTTCATTTCCAATGGATCTTATATTTTTATATAAAAGAATCTCTCTTAAATTAGGTAATTCAAATTCAAGTTTAGAACTATATAAAGAATTATTTACTATTTTAGCATCAAGTTTTTCTTCTTTTATAAATTTCAAAGCTAATTCTTTAATTTGGTCTTTCTCTAATCCAATGTAATTCGAAATTAATTCAAAATCAACTGGATTCATAATTTTTAAATAATTTTTAATTTCATTTAAATAAATATATTCTTTACCTTTTTGAATAAAATTCTTCAATTTAGGGATAATTAAATCTTTTGAAGAATTCCATTTATCTACAAAAGGACG
Source organism: uncultured archaeon (assembly GCA_964525635.1). GTDB lineage: Archaea > Asgardarchaeota > Lokiarchaeia > Sigyniarchaeales > SOKP01 > JAFGOA01. Next base: position 32,447 of record CAZGJX010000026.1, on the reverse strand, counting down.
AATATAGAGATCAAATCCATCTTTACTTTTTTCAAAAATATCTTTTTTTTCTATGATAGTTTCTATCTGCTTTTCTGTTTCATTAATGAAAGATTTAATTTGAGATGAGTTCATTTCAATTAATTTTTTAGATTCTTCAAATCTTCCTGTTTTTGTTAAAACATCTATGTTTGATTCTAAATTTTCAAAATTACTATTAAATTTCTTGATTCCTTCAATTCCAAAAGTTATAATAGATTGTATATGACCTTGAACAATCTGAAAAGACAATTCTTCATTTAATTCATTGATGCTCTGAAGATCTGATTTTCCATTGGGATTCTTAATTGTAGAAAGATCATCAATGATTTTCTGTTTAATATTTTTAATTTTCCTATTCAAATCATTTAGATATATCTGAATATCAATTTTTACTTTAACCCAATTATCAAGAAGATTTTTAAAGATAGTATCAAACTCCACATTTTTTATGAGCATTTCCCTAATCTCAACATCAAGATTAAATAAATTTTTCCTTAGAAGGGAGAAAGAATTAAAATTATCTTTTATTATAGGTTTAGAATACCATTTAAGGTCTATATCTTCTAAAAATTTATTATCTAATGATATACTTTTAATATATTCAAATTGAGCTTTTAAAATATCAATTCTATCTAACAATAGATTGATTTTTACATCTAAATCTAATTTAAACTCTTGTTTTTTCTGTTCACATATTTCAAAAATAAAACTTTTAATAGTACTTAATTCATCTATTATTTGAAGTTTAGTTTCTTCCCATTCTTCAATCAAATTAAATGCTAATCTCTTAAATTCAAAACGATCTATTTTTTTATGAAAGTCTTGAATTTTTCCTAAGATATCATCGTACATTTGATTTAATTGAATCTCAGTAGTTTTAAACTCAAAATTCTTAATGTAAGAATTTAATTTTTTTCTAAATTTTGCTGGTATTTTTTGAAAATCCTTTATACTTTTACGTAATAAAGACAATTCATTATTTATTTTCTCAATATCTTTTTTAATATAAGGAAATTGTGATTCTATTGTCTTTAAAGTATATGATATTTCTTCTCTTACATCTAAATCTTTTTCTTTTTGTAAGATTTTATTTAATTCTATATTAATCCAAATAGCAATTTTCTTCTTACTTAAAATTATATTAATATTTTTCAGTAATTGAATTGTTTTTTTCCTATCTCTCCAATATTTAGATTCAATTCTATAAAGAATTCGTGTAATTTCATTTTCAATTTCAATTTGGAATTCGTCATATAATCTCTTAAAAACTATCATTATAGTGTTTCTAATATTTTCAGAAGGATTTTCTAACTCTTCAATTAAATAGGGGAAGATTTGTTCGATATGATCTTGACAAAGTTGAGATATTGCATTTCCAAGAGAATTTCTATATGATTTTTGACTAGCTTCAGATATAGTATGGATTAAATTAGCCCAAATCTGTTCAAAATTATTAATAGCAATATTGTTTATTGCATCAATTACTTTTAATTGAATATTGAAATCTTCAACATTTAAAAATTTCAGTATTTTTGGAATAAAAGGAATAATTTCTGAGGAAGTTTCTTTCCCAATCTCACCAAATAACCATACAATCAATTCTCTAACTCTGGAATCTTCATTATGCCATAGATATAATAAAATATAAAAAATTTTCTCTTTTGATAGAAAATATGTTCCTAAAATTTTCAATAATTCAGCAGAAGCTCTAGCGACATCATCATCCTCATCTCTTAAAGTAATAATTACCATTGAAAGGAGAGGTTCTAAATTTCTTATCTTTGTGTGATCTTGAGTAATAATTTTATGTATAGTTCTTATTACTTGTAATTTAACTTTCCAATCATTATCCATTAATTTTTCAGTGAATTCTTCTAAAATCTCATCCAATTCTATTGAACTAAAATATAATGATGATATCAGTGTTCCTATGATCTTTACAGCAAGTCTTCTCACAGAAGGGTCTCTATCAAATAAGCGGGTTCTTATTTTATCTAATAAATCTATAAGTAAATTAGGACGATATATGGATAATTGAAATAGAATCTCTAGACAAACTAACCGAATCCAAGAATCAGGATCATTAATAAATATGGAAAGGTTTTTTATCACTTCTAATGAAATTTTTGGTGATTTATCACAAATTAAATTTACTAAGTTTAGACAATGATAAATAAATTCTTTATCTGAATTTGATTTATATAGATCTATTAATTCAAACAGCTGATAAGTAGCTTTTTCATAGTTCCCCTTTAAGATCAAGGTTTCTATTTCTTTTAGATCCAAATTTACTATCCGCAATGTTCTAAGATGTATATTATGGTATTATCTGTTAAAGTAATATAAAAATGTTTTATTATATTTTTATTGCACAAAAATACTTTAAAATAACTTTTTTCAGATATTTTATGTATTTAACAATAAATTAAAATAAATTTTGGTATAAATTTTTTTATCTCTTTGAGATTTTGAAAAATATTCTAAAATCCTTGATTTTAAATAAAATCCATTTAAAATAATACAAGAGATTTTATATTTATCAATTAATTTTAAAGAATATATATCAATTGGCGTAGATTGTTTAAGCTTATTTGAATTATCCTCTATTATTGCTAATTTATTTGAATTAGTTAACTCTAAGAATTTCTCTACAGAAATTTCCTTTATCAATTGATTATTATTATCATAAATTCCATCAATATTTTTTATTAGAAAACATTCATTTAATTCTAATTTTTTAGCTATATAAATAGCTATAGAATCAGAAGTGACGTTCCAGTGATGAGGTAATATATCATTAGTCCGCAAATAATCAAATGGTAAAAAAATTATTGGAAATTTTTTATCTGTTTTGAGATTTAAACAATTCCTTAATTCCGAAAACTGAGAAATAAGTGGGAGACTTGGAAAATTCTTATGTATTTGATAACCATTCCAATTCATTGCTAATATTGCTTCCCAATGTGCTAAATCACCCCCTATATCTAACTTTTTATCCATAAATCTAATAAAATTAGCAATAGTTCCTCCACCTGGAATGATTACTACATTATTTATATTTTGATCTCTCTCTATAAATGTTTTCAATTGTGAGATTGTAAAATTCAAATTTTGAATATCCTCTAAAATCATTCCACCCAATTTAACTAAAATTATTTTTTTATTCATTTTTCTGACTAATTAATTGATTATAAAGTGCTCCTGCTACAGCAAATGCAGAAGAATTTATATTATCAGGAATATTTGTTATATCTTTATATGATTTAATATTTTTGAATTCTAATTCTTTTAATGCTTTTTCTATCAAAAATTCTGCGGATAATCCAGTGATGATAAATGGATGATCAGAAACACAGAATTCTGGTTTTTTTTTTTGGAAATTAATAAGAAATTTTTTAATCTCTTTTTTTATAATTTCCAATTGTTTTATATATATATATTCAGCAATTATATCTAATTCCTTTTTAGAAACAGTATTTAAATCCATACAAACTACACGAGCTAATCTTGCATAACAACCCTCTATTGACTTATCTCGATTATCTGCAGTCTCATTATTATATTCCTCTTTCGAAATATTATTTAAGATCATATGTATATCTGAGATCAGTGCAAATCTCTCAAAAGATATTCGAATCATTTTATTTTTATAAGGAACTATATGTGTAATAGAAGGGATTGTTGCTCTCAGTCCACCTGTATAAATTAATTCATGATTAATTAATCTACCAATATCATCTTTCCCAATAGGAATAGGAAGTGATTTACAAATAGGAATAATATCGGTGGTTGTAGAACCCGAATCAATTAAAATACAATCTGAAATAAAAGAACCTAAATAAAGAGCTGTTGAGACCCAATTAGCTGCCATAATTAATTTAATATTATTTTTTGCTTCTTTATATCCTATGTAATTATTGTTTATAGTAATGAAACGTAATTTCTCTACTTCAAATACTTCCAATAATCCATTTAATAAGTATAAGATCCCTTCTTTTTTTGTTTGAAATGCATCAGAAAGCTCTGCTGTCATAGTAACAGCAATATAATTCAGATTTTCTAAAGTAAAATTATTATTTAAAATTATTTTTGATATAATTCGCTTTAAAAGAAGAGGAAATTGATCTTTGGTTTTCTTCCAGAAAGGAAAGTATTCTATATATGAAAATGAGTTATAATTTTCTTGGTTTTTAAAATGGATTAAAACGGCTTTAGTGTTTGCTCCACCTATATCTAGTCCTAAAAATAATATTTGCTTCATTTATCATTAAAAAATATAAATTAAATAATTTATGTTTCTAAATTAATTCGAATTAAGAAATCGATTTTTTAAATAATCCACAATTTTATGTGTATTTTCCCCAGTTAAACCATTAGTTAATATAAATTCTTGTTCGCTTAATCCAATTTTTTTTTTTACATAATCAATCTCAGATTCACTAGCTAAATCTTTCTTATTAATTATAATATAAAATTCTATATTTTTTTGAGCAAAGTTTTCTCTTATTTCATTAAATAAATTTATTTGTGAATCTATACTATAACCACATGCAGGAGTTGGGTCAAAAATAAATAATATTAAATCAGAAATGACTCTAAGAGCTAATATTGCTTGCAATTCTATTTTATTTCTTTTTGAAATCGGTCTATCTAAAAGCCCTGGACTATCCATAATCTGTATCCTAACTGTATCAAATCTACGTTCTATTTCCAAATGACCCACTATTAATTTTTTAGTTGTGAATGGATATTCTTGAACTTCGATTTTTTTATTTGTAGAGATTTTTTTCACAATACTGCTTTTTCCTACATTTGGAGCTCCTGCACATACTATACAAGGTTTTTCATAATCGATAGCAGGTATTTCTCTTAATTTTCTTCTTATACTATTTAGATATTCTAAATTTTTATTTTGTTTATTAATAATTGAGGAAACTCTTCCAAAAGCGGATCGCCTTAATTTATCAGCTTCTTTTGGATTTTCAATTCTTTTTAAACTAGAAAGATATTCACGCTCTATTCTACTTAAAACAGGTAAAATCCCATTTAATCTCCCCAATGTTACTCTAAGTTTATCCTTATCAACCAAGAGAGATGCTAATTCTTTATAAAATTCAGGGAGTTCTTCAATCATAGGTATCATTTTTATGATTTTAAGAATTCTATCAATTAAATCCTCTATTGCTACTTTTATACGCTTAGATTCTTTTTTTTTTGCTTTAATTAGTATTGGGGCATTTGCGGAAACTTCAGCAGAACTCTTCATAGCTCTTTTAAATGCAATATCTAAAAGATCTTGTGAACTTAAAACTCGATTGAATTTGAAAAATGGATTCTTCATAAAAATCTAACTGTAATATTTATTTTTATAAAGGATTTAAAAAATATTAGATTTTTGATTTATTATTAATTTATTTAAGTAACTTCTAATAGATTTTCTTTTTTATTATTGAATACTATATAATAAGAGTTTAAAGCCATCAATAGTATTTATTTTAAAAAAGATTGATAAGTGATTAGCTGAATGAATTGGCAAGAAGAAAAAGATAAGCTTGGGAAAGAAATATTAGGATTATTATATGATTCAAATATGATCGATACGTGGTATAAATCGAAACCTGAGGGTTGGACTTTGTTTTCAGGTCTGTGGAGCCCAATATATATTAATTTAAGGAATTTAGGGAGTTTTCCTAGTATTTTAAGAAAAATAGGTTATGCTTTGGGACGATTAATTAAGGAAGAATGTAAAGAAATAAATCGAATTATAGGAATAGCTTCTGCTGGAGTTCCAATAGCAACAGCAATTTCATTAGAAAATAATATTGCTATGTGTTATACAAGAAAACTGGAAGGTATCAAAAATATTAATGATTTTCAAGAAAAGATATCTAAATATGGTCAACACAAATTAGTAGAAGGAGTAATTGAAAATGGAGATAAAATTGCATTAATAGATGATTTGGTAACAAAATTAGATAGCAAACTTATTGCTCGTGAACAACTTAATATAGAAGTTTTAAATCGAAGTCTAATAGTAGAATGTGAAAATATCATAGTTATTTTAGATAGAGAACAAGGAGCTGAAGAATTAGCTAAAAAAAATAATGTGAATTTATTTTCATTGATACCCTTTACTTCAAAAGGAATTCATTGGTTAAAAGATAAATTTTCTGATATAGAAAGTGAAATTATAAATGATTACCTAATTAATACTGAAAAATATCAAAATAAAGAAGTACAAGAACGAATGAAAAGTTTAAGTTTAAATAATATCAAAAAAAAATAATATCTTGAATAAAAACTAAAACATTAATTTAAAATGAGAAAATCTAAGTTATTAGTTCAATCACTCGTAATTATCCCAGCTATATCATTTACTATTAGTTTGTTTTTTCTTACAATTGAATTTCATAATATAATAATGGAATTTTAATCCCCATATTTCCTGGAGAGGAATGGCCTGATACTCTAAATAAATTAGATTTTTGGACAATAATAGGATTAATATTTCTTTTTATAATAATAGTTATAATCATTTTAGGATTTATAGTTAAGAAATTGTATTTATCATCTTTAGGAAATTTAACTCTCTTTCTTCCTATTTTTGGAAATTTTTTTTTTTCTATGTTTTTATTATTAGGTATTCAAATCCTTCAGCTTATTAATTTACCCTTTATTTATTTAGAATTTGATATATTATCTCTTGGTTCTATTTTTAAATTACCCTCTATAATTGTTCAATCATTCACAAACTCTTGGGATAATTATGAGTTTATCATGATAAGTATTGGTTATATATTCATAATAATTGGACTATTCATTTTTTCAATTGGTGTAATTAACTGGCTTCAAGGGATAATAGAAAAAAAAGATATATTTGATGATATAATCTATAAATATTCACGACACCCTCAATATTTAGGGTATCTTTTTTGGAGGTATGGTGTATATCTTTTAAGTTTTACACTGAATGATCTTATTCGTGGAGGTATAATATTTGAATATACCTTTATTTGGTTTATTTCATCAATGATAATTATTGGAATTTGCTTATATGAGGAAGTTTTAATGAATGAAAAATATCCCAAAAATATTCGGACTATAGAAGTAAAACATCTTTTTTAAATCCTCTTCCCAAGACTATTAAATGGTTATTTATGAAGCCATTCAGATTATTGTTTAAAAAAAAGTTTCCAGAGAAAAGAAGAGAAGTCTTCTTTATAATTATTTTTTATATTTTAGTAATTGTCCTTTTATCTTTTATTTTAGATCTCTTTATTTCATAAAATTGCATAAAATAATCAGTTCAAATGATATTAATTGATTAAATTATAAAATAATAGAATACTTATCCATTTTGAATTAAAATTAATATAATTATAATAATGGATAAATTAAAGATTGGTATTTTAGGTGCCACAGGGATAGTTGGACAGAATTATATCCGTCTTTTACAAGGCCATCCTTGGTTTGAAATAGTTGATGTAGCAGCATCTCCAAGATCTGCTGGAAAAACATATAAAGAGGCAACGGGTCCAAAATGGCAAATGCCTATCTCAATTCCAGATACCGTCAAGAATCTTGTTGTAAGAGATGTCCAAGATTTTGATTCAATTCCAACTAATCTAAGTTTTGTGTTTTCTGCAATAAATATGCCAACTAAAGACCAAATTAAAGAACTTGAGTTTAAATATGCAAAGAATGGCATTCCGGTTATAAGTAATAATTCAGCACATCGTTGGACTCCTGATGTTCCAATGATAATTGGAGAAGTTAATCCCGAACATGTAAATGTTATTCCTCTCCAACAGAAAAAAAGAGAATTTTCAAATGGTTTTGTTGCAGTGAAACCAAATTGCTCTATCCAAAGCTATGTTACACCCATATATGCTTTAGAAAAAGCAGGATATAAAATTGAAAAGTTGATAATTACAACTCTTCAAGCAGTCTCAGGAGCAGGATATCCCGGAGTTCCTTCACTTGATATGATTGATAATATTGTTCCCTACATTGGAGGCGAAGAAGAAAAATCAGAAAAGGAACCACAAAAAATATTTGGAAAAATTGAGGAAAATGGAATTGTAAATGATTCTTCTATAGACATAAGTGCAACTTGTACGAGAGTTCCAATTGTCGATGGTCATACTGCTTGTGTAAATATGAAATTCAAAGATAAAATCCCCACAATGGAAGAAATTAAAAGAATATGGTCAGATTTCAAATCACTTCCTCAAGAATTGGATTTACCATTTGCTCCTAAAAAACCTATAATCTACCTAGAAAATATAGATCGTCCTCAACCGAGAAAAGACAGAGATAATGATAAAGGAATGGCAGTCACTATTGGAAGATTGAGAAAAGACACTGTTTTTGACTATAAATTCATTGGTTTAAGTCATAATACAATCAGAGGGGCCGCAGGTGGAGCTATCTTAAATGCAGAACTATTAAAAGTTAAAGGATTTATAAAATAATTTTCTATTTTTATTTATATTAAAAATTAAAATTCATGTTTATCAATTAGAATGGGCAATAATGTTTTAAATATCCTAAATGAACTTGATTTTTTAAGGAATTTATAAATTGGTATCTCTGGATAAATTTTCAAATAACTATCTTTTTTAAATGCTCTTATGATTTTAAGTTTTGAAAATAATTTAAATTTCGTAATTTTAAAGATAAAATCATTTAGGAATAAATCAACTAAATATCGGTCAATTTTAATAATTGTATTAATATATCCATATTTTTCACTTAATTTATTTCGTAGATCTTCAAGTTGATACGATTTGGGTTCTTTTATTATTTCATTTATTGATAATTGTTGAATCTTAAAGATAGAATTTTCTTCAGATTCCAATAAAAAGGTATTATTATATTTTAGTTTCCCATTTTCTTTTATATTAGTTAGTATAATTATAATTTTATTATTAAATCCAAGACTATAATCTGATTTAAAAATTAATTCAGGGATTGCCCAATGTGAAAATTTCTTTAAATTATAATTAAAACCAAGAATCCTTATTAAAAATCTTGGTAAAGTACCATAAATTTTCGGTTTTGGATACTTAAACCAACTTATCTCAAAATTTCTAAATTCAAATAATATCTTTTGAAGCAATAATTTTAATTTATCCTTTCTTAATGGGATTTCTAATTCAAACAAATCATTTAATATATTTAATATGCGTTTTTGTTCGAATATATAGATATTACTCTTCTTAAATTTATTATGAATCAATTTTAAAATCTCATTCTCAGCTAAATTATCAAAATTAAATCCTAGATCATCTGGTTGATAAATATTTAATTCAATTTTAGAATTTGAGTTAGGGTGTTTTTTTTTAAATTCAACTATGAAAGAAAAATTATTTGAATGGAATAAAATTATAAAATTCAATTTTGGTAGAACTTTCTTAACATAAGAATATAGACCCGAAAATGTGAATTCTTTAAAGAATGATAAGATTTCCTCTAAAAAATTAATAATAATTGGTTTTGGATAGATATAAAATATCTTAGAACGTATTGATTTTTCAATAATGCTGAAAAATGAAAAAAGAAAATCGTTAGTAGGTAATTTTTCAATATTTTTTAAATAATCATTTATTAGATTAATAAATTCAGCCTTAAATATTCTAATATGAGATATTCTTATTTTTTTTTTTTTTAATATTTTTTTTTGGAGTTTATTGAAAAATTCATTGATATTCTCCATAGTATATTTTTTAGCTTTTATTAAATCAAGATCTAGTTTTTTATAAGATTCATGAATTCCTGGTTTATTTGTTTCATAAAGTATTAAGTCTAATATCTTTTTTTCATCATTAGAAATAATAATATCTACAATATTCTGTTGATCATTAATTATTTCAGGATATATAAATTTGAAAAGATTATAAATTAATTTTGTATTTGTTTTAATGGGGGTTAAAGGGATTCTTACATCTTCTATAAATTTATCCTCATCTGAAGATTCTCTGACTTTTTCGTTATAAGTAAGTATTTTTTTCCAATTTTTTATGAAATCCTTATTAATCATGGAACTATAACTCCTCCCAAATTTTTAAATTCTTATTATGAGTAAAATATTTAGAAGATTTTAGCACCTTCAACATAAGATTTAGATCAGGAAGTTGTGTCTTTCCAAAATAATCATATATTTTTGTTAAGCATGTGTTTAAATCTGGAGGACATCCAGGTAATTCAAGGATATTTTTATTTTTAGCTTTTTTTTGCTTTTTCTTTTTTTTTCTTTTTTTTGTTAATGTATGAAAATCATAATTTTGAGTGGTATTAATAGCACATTTTCCAAATAGTATAATATCTTTTTTACTTTGAGGTTCAGGAGGATTTATACCTAATAAAAATGAGAAATTTGAGATATATTTCAAATCTTTAATCATTATAGATTTTATTAAATTTAAAAGGTGATATGCTTTTAAAAAGCATCCAGAACACATTTCTCCTGTATATAAGGAGAGGTTTTGAATATGAACATCCTCTAATTTTGAACAACATAAAATTGTGTTTACAGAAATATCTCCTAAATTTTCTCCAAGACATTTAATATCAGAATTACTGTCAGGACCCAATCCTCTTTTTTTAATTTCTAACATAATATCATTTTTTTCAATATCAAATCCCATAACTTGCAATGTAATACTATCTGTAGCAATAAGATTATTTCCCATAATTAATAGATTGGTTTTTTTTAATTTTGAATCTTTATATATTATTGGCCCTGCTTTTTCTAATATATAAAAAATATCATTAATAATTAAAGTAGGTTTTTTTATTGAATAAACATCTAATACTTTTGATATAAGATCTTTTTTAAATTTATCTTGATTGATAATATTTTCACATTCCTCACCATAATAATTTATATCCTGATAATATTGAGGAGTAATTGAAAAAAGATTTAATAATGAAAGATCACACATAAACAAGGGATTTACATTAACTTGATTAACGATTATTAATTTATCTGAATTTAATATTATATTTGGTATTTGAATAATCTCATTATTATATTCTATTTCCTTTAAAGATTGATGTTTTAATTTTTTAATTTTATTAGAATTAAAAGACTTTTCTGAAAAATGATTACTATTATCTAAATACACATATTCAGCTCCTAGATTCTTAAAATATTTTTCCAACTCCATTATTTCATCAAATAATTTAGTTGAAATCCCTTGAAAAGGAAAACTCCCAACAAAAATTTTTTTAGCTCCTACTTGCTTACAAATTTTTATAATTTGTTCAACCAAATCAAAATTTGAATTGGTTGGATATCCAAAGGGAAGTCTTAATGAAAGTTTAAGAAAAATAGTATCGTCTTTCTCTATAAATTGTGATATCCCACCTAACTCTTCTATTCCTTTGATAAAGCAATCTTGAGGAGTCTCACTTTTAATAATAGCAACTCTTGGTTTTTCAGAACGATCATTAGTCATTTTATTTTTAAAAAATAGAATTTATTTTAGTCTAAAATGATTTAATAAGATAATGAATATATTTAATTTTAATTTTAGTGATTAAAATGGATTAAAAAATAAAAAATAATTTAAAAAAAAGAAGAATTTATATTAATTAATATAATATCTACTAATTCAAGTAAACTCACTTGAAAAGAATTTAAGGATTTATAGAAAAAGTGTGTGCCACATTTGGAGATTTCTATTCATAGCAATAATTTTTAATTAGCCTCGTAGAAACACTATAATGGGCACATTTAAATTAAAAAGTATAGATATTTATATCTTTCTTTTCTAATTAAATTTTATTTGCTTAATTTATATTTCAATATCATTTTAATTTATAGATGTTCTATGAATGAAAAAAGATTTATAGGATTATTAAATAGTCTCAGAATGTTTTTTTAGAAGATCTTCATCTGTTTTGCCTAATTTTATAGCTAATTCTGCAATTATAGCATCTAGGTATGTAAATGAAGCTTGTTCAAATTGAGTTCCCTCTGGAGTTAATGATGCATATTCAAAAGGATCTCTATCCTTTTTTGTACGACCTATCAATTTTATAGTAATATCACCAATTCTTCCTATTCGTGTTTCAGGATGACTTGTGATGCAGACTATTGCGTGGGGTTTTATTGTATTTACATAATTCTTTAAAAGACTAACTACTATGGAAGTAGTTCCCGATCCTGAAAGTACGATTAAAACATCTTTTTTTCGAATCGCAGGAATACTTGCTAAATTAGTTACCATATGGACTTCTGCACCTAAATGAACTAATCTTGTAGCAAAACATTGTAAAATAAAAGCACTCCTCCCAGATGCAAGTAAGAAAAATCGACGATTATTAACTAATCCATCATGTACAATATTGATAAATTTTTGTGTGTGTTTGAAATTTGCATCTAAATGAGTTATATTTTCTTTAAGATTTTTTAGAATCAAATCCATTGCTTCAAATAAAATCCTTTTTGCTTTACCATTTACTTTATGGGGCTCTTCAGTAGCCTCGTTTGCCATATTTATACACTTTAAAAAATTATTATATTCTATATTTTAATTAGTTTTATAATTTAAAAATACATTATGGTTGAGTATTAAATTTTAACCAATCCTTATAAAATGCATTATCAATAGATGATTATGTAATATTATAATTAATCAATTAAGAACATATCATTTCCTAAATTCTAGACTATTATGACCTTTTACTTCTTTGCCACATTCTTCACACTTCATTGTATACTCCATAAACATTAAATTATAAGAAGGATAACTCCATCTTTGCTTCTGATTTTAAACCACTGATCACACCACCTTTCCTCTATCTTTGCTAAATTTTCATATACTTCACTATAATAAGTATTATTTTGGATCATTGCGAAATCTTTCGAGAATTTGACTAGATTTTTGTACAAATAATTGTTATTATAGACATAAAAGTTGTTTAAGAATAATTGAAAAATATATTCTTTTCACTTTGAGATATAAGATTCAATATAATAGAAAATAAAGAAAAAAAAAAAATTAATATTATATAGCCCATTATAGTTTATTTATATTTAATTGATAAGAGAAGATCATTTTTTGTTATCTTTTTTCTGTTAGCGTGCATAGTAAATTTCTTAGCTTGCTCAGTTAAGGCTCGAGCAGATTTTTCTAAGTGATCAATTAATAGATCAACTGCATCTCTTGCAACAATGCTTGCACCTTGTTGTTTCATTAATCTTCTAATTGGGCTCCAAGCGAAAGTATGTTTCTTTTTAGCCATTTTTATTTCCTCCACTATTTTATTTAAAAACTTTAAAATTTAAGGTTTTAATTTTTTTTTGATTTATTTTTTAAAGTACTTAGATAATATTATATCTGAAGAGATATTTAAACTTATTGATATAATTGGAAAGATAGTTGTGCGGTAGGTTAAAAAAAATTACGACAAAAATTTATTGAAAACATATTATTTATTAAATGTAAATAGGTTATATACCAAAAAAATAGAGTTATAACTATATTATAATCTTACTCATTGATAATTGATATTTGATTATTGAAAAATTTCGTATATACTTCAATTAATTGATGATTACTATAGTATTTATTAAAATTTTAATAAAAGAACTAAATGTATCTCAAATAAGGTTGGAAAACATCTGTTAATACTATTTAAAAATTACTAGGTAATCTGCAAAAAAAAAATCTATTAATAATCGACATTGAAATATTTAAGGATAATACAAGAATTGCAATATTCATTTTAAAATAAGATGTGTATATATTTTAAAATAATATGAATATTAATATTTTAAAAGGTAAATTTTAATTTATTTTATAATTTTATACTACTAAAAAGATTCTATATTTTTAAATTCTAATTACCAAAGAAAAGATTTTTATTATGTCTCAAATAACAGTTCCCGGGGCTTGTGGAGTTGCAATAAAATGTAAAGATGGTGTTGTTTTAGGAAATGATAATCGAGCAACATGGGGTTATACTGTAACCAACAAATCAACCCGGAAAGTATTTAAAATAAATAATTATATTGGTTTAGCAGCTTATGGTCTTATTGGAGATTTTCAGATCCTTGTTAAAATTCTAATAGCACAGGCGAATTTATATAAATTGAATACAAGAGAAAGAATTTCTACAAAAAGTCTAGCAAAATTAGTATCTAACTATTTATTTTCTCGAAAGATGGCACCATTATATACAAATTTAATTGTTGCTGGCATGGATAAAGATGGTCCAAAATTATATACTTTAGATGCAATTGGTTCTTTAATCCCCGAAGAGTATGGGGTTGCAGGAACAGGTATGCTCATGTCTATAGGTATACTAGAGGCTGAATATACACCCAATTTAACAATAGAGCAAGGAGAGAAGCTAGTTGAAAAAGTAATTCGAAGTGCAATGAAAAGAGATGTGATGTCTGGTAATGGGATAGATATTTTAACTATCACGAAGGATGGAACTAAAGAAAAACATATAGATATTGATGAATTGGGAGAATAATTTCTTAATTCTCTTTTTCTTAATTAAATAAATAGTTCATTCTAATAATTCAATAAGAATTTATTTACTATTTCATTTTTATAAATATCTAATTATAGATATCGATGTGCAATTATTTTGAAATTAGTTAATAATACTCTAAATAAAGTTAAACAATTTTCTGGATTCTCTAAGGATGAGATATTAGAAATAAAACAAAAGGTCTCAGATTATAAGGAGAAAAAGATTGAAGAGAATGAGCTCTTATCAATCATTAAAGAGAAATTTTCAGAAGAATATTTAAATTTCTGTTCTGAATATGCTAAAAATATAGATAGTTTTCTTAATAGTTATCTATTAAATTTAGAGCAATGGATTTTTAACAAAAGTGATGAATTTTACTATTTAAAGTTAGAAATATTAAATGAAATCAAAGTTATATTTAATAACCTATATAATTTAAAGTTAAATACACAAAATACTATCAGATTTTTAAAAGATAATGAATATCTAAATAATTATTTTTCAAAAATCTCAGATTTATCAGAAAAAATAAAAATTATTCAAAAGAAAATAGAGAATTCAATAAGGATTATACCTCTTCAATATGAAGACTCCTCTTATTTATGGTTGCAAATTCAAAAAATTATTAACTTTAATTTTGAAATAATAACATTACCGGAGAATTTATATGTTTGGGATGAATTTTCAGATATTTTCGATTACTTGAAAAAAGAGATTGAAAATAAATCAAAAGGATCATCAAAAAAGAAAGATAAGAAATATACATTTGATTTTATTATTCTTTATGACTACATTTCAAAAAAAGATAAAAATCTATTACAATTTTATTCAGAAATAGTCTATATTTTATTTTTAAATAAGATAATAGAAGAGTACCAAAAACAAGAATTTTATAATATAGTTGAAAGAAAAGAAAAAATAAAAGATTTAAAATTATTTTTGAAACCGATTATTAAAGATTCAATTCATGATGGATTAGAAAATATAATTAAAGAAATAGATAACTTAGATAAAGATATTGATTCTAAAGAAAAGAAATCAGAAATTATAGATTTTAATCAATTAATAAAAGGTAAAATTTCTCAATTCTTACCAATTCTAATAGATAGTTATATTAGAGGATTTGAGAATTATTATGAACGTAAAATCTCAGAAATCGAAGAATCAAATAAAATTGATGAATTTATTGAAAAATACTCAGAAAAAATTGAAATTTTATATGAGAAAATGAAAAGATTTTATGAAAACTTAACCTATTATGAATATTTTTTAAATCCTTTTGAAATTATTTTAGACTCATTGCGAAACTCATATAGAATTTATTTAGATGATATATATCGCCGTAAAGAAGAATTTATAGAATACCTTAAAACAAATAAAAATGAAAAATTAAAGGAAAATATTAAAGTATTTATTGACAAAAAAATCGAAGAACTAAATAAAATAATCAATGAATATCGAGATAGAACCGTTTTAATTTTAACTGATAAATTTTCACCTCTCAAACAGATAAATGATATTATTAAGGATTATAAGCTAAAAATAAACGAGATAAAAAGCAACGTTTATATAAAATTAAATGCATTCAAAGAAAAGGACGTTGATCAATATCATATAATTAAAGAATGGGAAGATAATTTTAATAGAAAAAAGCAACAGACTAGTTTCCTTTTATCACAATTGCTAACTAAACTCTATAAGAATTTTGGAGATTTAATTAAAAAAGAAGAATCTCTATTTGAAGAAATAACAGAACTTAGAGATACTAACATGGATAATGAAGAATTACCAATCAATTTTGCATTATCAAGTTATTTAGCTGAAAAACTAACAGAAGACGAATTGAAAGAAAGAATAATTGAATTAAAAGCAAAATTAAATCAATTAGCTCATGAAGAGCAATTATATAATAAAGAATTATTAAACCTAGAAGGAATATTAGAAACAAAAGTTAGAATCAGAGAAGGAATTGAAGTTTCTAATATACAATGTGGCGTATGTCATAAGAAAATCAACTTTATAAGAGAGAATATAATTAAATGCCCATTTTGTAGTGGCGTTTATCATTATTTATGTGTAGCATTTTGGCTTTCAAAATATAATAGTTGTCCTTCTTGTCAAAATGCGTTTCTTGACCCAAGCTCTAATCTATTTGAAAATACATGAGTATAACTTGCTAAATGAATATAATTAATCAATCATTAGCAGGTTTTCATTATATTTTAATTATTGAATAAAAGCTCTCAACTCTTATAATTAAATAATAATAAATGAAAAAATGATTATTTTTGAATTTTTATGAAATCTGAAACTTCTCTCCCTCTAACACAAAGGTTTGCATCTAAGTACATTGTTAAAGCATGAAGAGGTGTATTATTATCAGAATGACAGTGAACATATCTTAATGGCCAATTTCTAATTTTTTCTTTATCAATACAATTAATATCGATATCTCTCCCATAAATTTGTTTTTTACAGATGGGACAAATTGCTATAAGTTTTTTCATTAACAAGGTTCTTGAATCAGACATATAAATCATCTTTTTATTATTGCTTTAGGGGAAAAAGAAAATCATAATTAAAATAAGAATATAATATGGACATTATATGTGCTCTGCTAAAATTTTGTCAATTGCATACTTTAAAATTGGAGTTAAAAACAATAAAATATTATTGAGGTAATTTATACTAATATTATCAAGTTATAAAAGGATAAATATATAAATATAAATAGTTTAATATCTTGATGGTCTTTTAGATCTAATTTCACTTTTTGGAATATTCTTGAATTCTTGAATTTTTTCTTCTAATTTTCTCTTTTTTTCTCTAAATCGTTCTTTATCTTTTTCTAATTTATCTCTTTCAAGTTTAATTTTGTTTTTCTCATCTTCTATTTTTCTTTTGTCTCTTTTTAATTTGTCTTTTTCATCTGAAAGCTTATTTCGTTTCTGATCCATCTCTTTATTAAATTTGTTTTTTTCACTATTAAGTCTATTAATCTGATTTTTTAATTTATTCACTTTATTATCTAAATCTTCAATGTCTCTTTTTAAATAATATTTTTTATCATCTAATTTTGATAGATCATCCTTCATTTTTTTAATTCTATCTTCTTCTCTTTTTTTTATTCTTTCTAAATCCCTTTTCTCATCCTCTATATCATCTTTGAGGTTTGATAATTTATCGGTATTCTTCTTAAGATCATTCAACCCGTTATTGATTTCATTTTCTTTCCTATTTAATGCATTTTTAGCTTTTCTAATCTTATAGGTTTCTTCATCAATATTTTTTCTCTGTTCGTGAATATCATCTTCTATTTCATTATTTTTCTTTCTTAGTTGATCTCGTTCTTTTAAAAGATCTTTAATTTCTCCCTCAAGCTCCTTTCTTTTTTTTTCAAGCTCTTCAATTGATTCATTATATTTCTGAATTTCTTCAGCAGACTCTTCCCATTTTAATCTTTCTTTTTCTAATTTTTTTCTCTCCTCTTTTATTTTATTAACTAGCTTTTTATCAATGTTGAGATCATTATCTTTAAGAGGTGTTTTTTCTTCGATATTATATTTAGCAGGAGTTTTTTCTCGCATAATTATATCTCACATATTATAATTAATATTATTGAATCAATCCAATTATTTTATTTTTTGCTATAAAATTGTTTTAATTATAAAGTGGAATGAATTTTAATATTATTTATATTGGTGAATTGTTTTTTATTTATTATTAATTAACAATATTTATATTAAATAAAATAAGAAAAGGTTTAATTTAATGAGTTTTGATGACGAATTTAATAATGAGTTTGACGAAGAATTAGAAGAACCTATTTCAAAGGCTCCAAGTGGAGAAAAACCAGAAATACAGTCAAAAACACCAGTAATAAAAGGACCAGGTGGTGGGAAGAAAAAATCATTATTTTTTACTTCTACAATTGGTCCAGGTGAGAAGAAACAAAAATTAATCGTTGATGATGCAAATAAAATAGGAGATATAAAACACACAGTTGGAAATATCTTTGGTTTAAATCCTTCTGATTTTCACCTATCATCAGGAGGAGTAACAATGGATGAGAATCGTCCATTAAGTGAGTATAATGTAGATGATGGTGATGAAGTTTTACTTATCCCTGCTAGTACAGCAGGTATAACTATGTAATTTTAAATTTTTTGTTTAGATATCAAATTATTTTTTTTATTTTTAAATATTAAATAACTAAAAATTCAAATTTATTGTGTATTTCAATGAATGAAGAATCCAATTTTTTCAGTGATAAATTAACATCAAATGAGATTGAGTTATATGATCGTCAATTTAGACTTGAAGGATGGTCTCAAGATATTGTAAAAAAATCCATTGTCTTAATAGCAGGTGTGGGGGGCCTTGGATGTGAGATTGCTAAGAATTTAGCTATGGTTGGTGTGGGAAAATTAATTCTTGTTGACTTAGATATAATAGAGTTTTCAAATCTAAACCGACAATTATTGTTTGTGGATGCTGAAATTGGTGAATCTAAAGCAATAGCAGCTGCTAAAAAATTAAGACAAATAAATCCATATATTACGATTGAAGGCTATAACTCATCCTTAGAGAGATTAGATCCTATACTATATCAAAATGCGGATGTTATTATTGGAGGTTT
Source organism: uncultured archaeon (assembly GCA_964525635.1). GTDB lineage: Archaea > Asgardarchaeota > Lokiarchaeia > Sigyniarchaeales > SOKP01 > JAFGOA01. The sequence continues at coordinate 13,291 of CAZGJX010000026.1, read as the reverse complement.
AGATTCAATGAACGCAAGACTTAATTTAAACGCACAAGCCATTAGGTTTAAAAAACCATTAGTTGATGGAGGTGTTTCTGGATATCATGGACATATCTATACAATTTTTCCGTTTGAAAATGCTTGTTTTGAATGTAATCCACTACCTACAGCAGAATCAGATGAAATGGCTGCTTGTACTGTTGTTGGAATACCAAGAAAGAGAGTTCATTGTTTATTTAAAGCAAATATGCTCTATAAAGATAAATTTGGGGATGACCCCAATTTAAAAAAAATTGAAGAGATCAATTTCATTCAACAAGAAACCAACTCACTGGTTAAAAAATATAATTTTTTACCAACTTTTTCAAAATCAGAAATAATAAAAATTCTCGATAGACACGATCCTGGAATAATTACAATTAACGCTATTATATCAGCCCTTCAATCTCATGAAACAATTAAAATCTTACATTGGTTAAATAAAAAGGATTCACTTGGTATACCAATAAAATCTTATATCATTTTTAATGCAATGACAATGAAATTTTATCAAATAGAGAAAAAAAGAAATCCCACTTGCATTCAATGCAGCCAAAATGTAAAAAGAGAAGATATTATGATTCAATCTGATGAACCCTGTCAATTAATAATTAACAACCTAATTGAAAAAGGTTATGAATTAGATCCTGATATGGATCCTCTTATAACAATATTAGATTTTAACAACATCAATATTATTGATTTAGATAAAACCTTAGTAGAAAATGATTTAAGAGATTTAGAATTAATAATAGTAGCAGGTTTTAAAGGAGGAGAAATCTTCGTAAATCTAAATTTAAAATAATTTTATAAAATATATTTATAAATATGATTAGAAATACCTTTCAAATTGAAAAATTTTTTTGTAAAATTAAAGAAAATATATAAGAAATTAAATATTTAAGAGAAAAACATTATATCATTAATGAAAAAAAAAAAAAAAAATTATATTATTATTATTAATTAATTTCTCATAATAAAGAAGAGGATATGAAAAAATGAGTGTAAGAAGCAATAGAATATCTCAGGATTTTGCAACTTTAAAGAAATTGATGAAAGATGGAGTTATATCTCAATTAAGACCATTTAATCCTCAAAAAAAAAGCATTGATCACTTAGCTGTTACCCTTTTAGGTCCAAAAGGTACTGCTTTTGAAAATGGATTATATAAACTAGAAATAAAATTCCCCCATGATTATCCAAACAATCCTCCATTCATGAGAATTTATACCGTTATTTGGCACCCTAATTTTTGGCCAAAACCACATGAATATCCTGGTGAGAGAAATATTTGTTTAGCATTGATTGATCCAAGTTTAGTTGGGACTAAAGGAGGCTGGAGCCCATCTAAAACAATTAAGACTGTTATCCAAGCAATTCAAGCTATGTTAAATACTAGAGGAAAGTTTGTGAACCCAACTGATGTTTTCAATAAAAAAGCAGCTATTGAAATGATGAATGATCCAAAAACCTTTGAGAAAAAAGTTAAACATCTAACTAAAAAATATGCCAATAAGAAATGGTAAAGTATAGAGGAATTTTAATGGAAGAGAAAAAAGATTCGTATATAGACACACTTAAACGGGATTTAAAAAGCAGGATTATTGAAAAAGTTAAGAATGAAATATTAGAAGAGATTTATAAAGAGTTGAAAGAGAAGGAGGATATATTAACTGATGAAGTAATTTCCTTACTTGATAAAAGGATATCATCGAATATTTTTAGAAAAGAAATAAAAACTCGAAAGATAGAGGGGATAAAAATACAAAAAGCACCCCATAAAGAATATCAATGTCAGATATCAATACAAACAATATTAAAAACTGCTGCTCATGCTCTAAAGTATGCTAATTCTAATATTTCAAGAGAAAATTGGGTAGAAGTAATTGGTCTTCTCGCTGGTAAACTTGATAAAAATCAAAAACTACATATTGAGGATGCTTATCCAATGGGTCATGGGACGGCTTTAAATGCTGAAGTAAAAGATTATAAAAATTTTGTAAAAGCATTTAGAGATATAAAAAGAAATGGATTGTTTATATGTGGATGGTATCATTCTCATCCTTCTTATGGTTTATTCATGAGTTCTGAAGATATCACAACACAATCTAGATATCAAAAATTATGGGAGAAAGCTATAGCTTTAGTTATAGATCCTTATCAAATAAATGGAAGATCCTTTGGATTTGAGATTTTTAGGGCAAATCTAAGTACACAAAAATGGCATAAAATTCCTTTCAAAATAAAAGGTTCAATTGATGTTGCTACTTTACCAGAATTTTTAAGATTTATTAATCCTTTAACAGATGGCAAGGCACTTTTCTTAGAATATGATGAAGAATAATCAAAGAAGATAATTCAACTTGGTGATCTTCAATCAAAAAAACATCAATTATAATATTTTTTATCAGTTTTTTAATTGCTATTATTCAAGGATTAATTGAAGAATCTTATAATATTTTTTTTTCTTGGATACTAATTGGATTATGGTTTCTGTTTATAATAAAATATCAAAATAAAGTTAAAACTTTTAAAGAATTTAATTCTCCACATAATACTTCTTTTTTTACTTTAGGTATTATATTTACGGGTTTTTTTTATTTATATTCGGGTTATTATACAGAAATAGAATTGTTTAATCTAAATTTATTTGAGTTATGGGAGATTGACTTTTTTTTTTTTATTACTCCATGGATTTTATTTTTTTCATTTCCACTAATATTCTCTGGATTTGCTTCAATTTTTTCTTGTATTAGAAAATATGAAGTAGTCTATATTTACAAAAGTAAACCTATGAAAGTTCGGAAATTTGGAATTATAATTTCTTTTTTTATTTTCTTATTCAATATAATTTTTCTGATATTTATTTCAGAAAATAAAATGTTTTTTGATTTTTATCCTAAATATACTACTCCTGATTTGGTTCTTTTTTTCTCAATTTTAATAACAATATTTTTGTTTATATATGGAATCATTAAAACACCTAAAAGAACTTCAGAAGTTTCTCAAGAATTACTTAGAAGACGACGATCTCAAATTGCCTCCATTGCTTCAGATAGAGCAAGACCCCGCAGACAAACAAAACCCCGTACCCAAAGAACTAAAACTCAAAAACCTAGAACTCAGAAACCTAGAACTCAGAAACCTAGAACTCAGAAACCTAGAACAGTAAGTTCCTCCAAACCCGCTTCTAAACCAACTCCTAAACCAAAAGTAAGTAGAGAAAAAATAATTAAAGAATTAGAGAGTTTAAAACCTAAAGCAGGAATACTTTCATTAGAGGATTTTAAGTGTATATTTTGTTTTAACTTACCGAAACATCCAGAAGATCAAAATCGAGGCATAATTCTATGTCCAAATTGTAATTATCCTGCTCATGCAGATGAATTTAAAAATTGGCTCAAGAATTCAACGTTATGTTCTCGATGTGATGCTAAAATACCATATTATTATAGACAAAATCCTAAGATCATTTCAGCAAAGAAATATGCTGCTGTAATAAAATATTTTAGAAAAAAAGAAAATTTAGGTTAGATATATCAATTATTTTTACTACAAAATCTTAACTTTATTTTACAGATTCATTTTTCTATCTAAAAACTCATAGAGGATTGAAAATTAAATTGAATCCTAAATAAATACCAAATCCAATCATAAATATACCACAAAAAACTAGGATCCATTTATAGAATTTAACATTGAGTGATTTTCCTCCAAAATAGACAAAAATAGATATTGGCCAAAACCAAGCTAAATCTCCTAATTCATGACCTAAATAAAATAAAATTAAACTGAAAGGTTCTTGAAAACTTATTTTATATGTTATCATCAGACTTAATCCGATTACTGCCCACCAGAGAGTCCAATAGGGATTAGATAGACTAACTATAATTCCACCTAAAAAAGAATTTCCTTTAAAACCTTTAACATCATTTTCATTCGTTTCTTTAAGATTTGAATCAATTGGATTAGAATATACATCTTTTATTACAAATATACCAAAAATTATTAATAAGATACTTCCAACTATTCCGATAATCGATAAAACAAAGGGATCTTGGAAAAAAATTGAAGCCCCTAGAAGCAGAGCAACTATTAATGCAAATTCCAAGGTTGCATGACCTAAGGATATAAATAAACCCGCTAAATAACCTTTTTTTGATTTAAGAGAACGATATATTGTAAATGTTAGAACGGGTCCTGGTGAGAGGGCTCCAGTTAAAGCAACAACAAAAGATATAAAGAATATTTCAATCATAAAATAAGTGATAATTTTTAATTTTTAAGAATTTGATTATCTTATAGAATTAAGGTATATATTTATTATTTTCATCTTTAATTTATTCATAAATCTAGTAGGTTTTTAAATTGAATGGAGATCGAAGTATAAATGCGTATAATTCACATAGTAGAGTAATTTCATATGATGATAACATGAATAAGATGCATCCAAATAGAGTAAAAATGATGGGGATTGCCTTGGAATTTTTACCTTATGAAGTAGATTCTACTTTAAAGGCAATAGATTTAGGAATTGGTACTGGATATTTTTCTTTTGAATTTCTTAAAAAATACCCAAATGCTCATATAATTGGAATCGACGGGGCTAAAGCTATGATCGAAATTGCTAAAATTAGGTTAGATGATTATTCTGAAAATATTGAATTTCAAATATGTGACTTTAAAAATATACATGAAATTATTCAGGATTTAGAATCAATTGATGTAGTTTTTAGTTCATATGCTCTTCACCATTTAAATGAAAATGAAAAAGAACAATTATATAATTTTTTAAAGATAATTATTAAGAAAAATGGTTGGTTAATTTACGCAGATGTGATTGTTGCAGATAATCCTAATATCGAGACTAGATTTCAAGAAATAAGAATAGATGGTATAATGAAGAGAACTCAGGGAAGTGATAAAAGATTTATAAATTATGAATCTACTCGTAAATTCCTGGACGATTTAGAAGAAAAAGAGAATGATCAACCATTATCTATTTCACGGGATATGGAATTACTAAAAAAAAGTGGTTTTAACAATATAGAAATTTTATGGAAAGAATATAGAGAAATGATAATTTGTGCTCAGAGAAAATAGAATTTTTTAGTCTATTCTCTTATTTGCCCATTACCATAAATTATATATTTAGTTGAAGTTAATTGTTTTAAACCCATAGGGCCTCTGGCATGGAGTTTCTGAGTAGATATACCTATCTCAGAACCAAGTCCAAATACCCCTCCATCCGTTAATCTAGTTGCTGCATTTACATAAACTGCAGCAGCATCAACTTCATTTAAAAATTTACGAGCATCATTATAATTTTTAGTGATTATTGATTCAGTATGTTTGGAATCATATTTTGTAATTATTTTTATAGCTTCATTAATATCCTTAACAATTTTCACTCCAATTTTCAGTGATAAATATTCAGTCCTCCAATCTTCTTCTGTAGCTAGAATGATATCAGGTACAAGCTTACAGGTTCCTTCATCTCCTCTTACCTCGACATCATTATCCTTTAAAAGTTGAATGATTCTTGGAATATAGACATCTTTTATTTTTTCATGAATCAGTATTTTATCTAATGCATTACATACGGCGGGATATGAACATTTAGAATTTATTATTAATCTATCAGCCATATCAAAATCAGCGTCATAATTAATAAACATGCTAACAATTCCTATTCCTGTTTCAATTGTTGGAACTTGTGAATTTCTGACTACTTTTTGAATTAAACTCTCTCCTCCTCTTGGAATAATGACATCGATATATTCCTTAAGTCTTAAAATTGCATCAACATAAGACCTATCTATATTTTTAATAATCTGAATACAATTCTCTGGCAATTCCTCATTTACTGCAGCATTATGTAATATATCTGCAATAATTACATTTGAATTAATGGCCTCACTGCCACCTCTTAAGAGTATTGCATTTCCTGCTTTTAATGCAAGTCCTGTTGCATCTGCTGTAACATTAGGTCTTGATTCATATATTATTCCAATTACTCCTAATGGTACTCGTATTAAACCTATATCCATCCCATTTGGTCTTCTCCACATAGAAATGACCTCATTAATAGGGTCTGGTTGGGCAGCAATCTCTCTTAATCTATTAGCAATTTTATGGACTTTTTCAGAATTTAAAACAAGTCTATCTATTTTTGATTGTTCAAGGTTTTTGCTTTTTGCGTTTTCTATATCTTTTTTATTAGCTTCAATGATTTTATCAATATTATGTTCTAAATCACTTGCCATTTTCAATATTGCATTATTCTTTAATGATGTTGGTGTATTCTTTAGAATAAAGGCTGCTTTCTGAGCATTTTTACCTATTTTAAGTATTTCTTCTTCAATAGTCATGATAATATACTCTGATTTTATTGTTGATTCTTATTATTCAAAATTTTTCTATTTAATTAAATGCTTAATACCATATAGTTTTTTCTCAATAATCATAAATAAAGAACTTAATATTTAAAATCACTTATGATTTTAAATTAATACTATTTACTCCTTTAAGAATAACTACTTTTTACGAATTAAGAATTAGAATGAAAAATATAAAAAAAAATAATATTCAGAGTTTTAAGTATATATTAGTTTCTTATTATTTTCTTTATCAAAAATACAAATGATATTGAAATTATCCCTATCAGAATGAATAAATCATATCCAGGAATATCAATATTAGTTGGTGTTGTTGAAATATCATTTTGATCTAATGGATTTGTTCCCAAATGCACTTCTCTTCCATCATTCACTCCATCATCATCACTATCAGAATCATATGGATCTGTACCATATATTCCCTCTGAATAATCTGAAAGCATATCAAAATCAGAATCTAAATCAACTTGATTTTTTGTTCTATTAAATGATGATGCTCCCGATAAACCTTGCCAATATATTCTTTTCCCTGAATTTAAAATACTTAAAACATGTAAAACAAGATCTCCAGTTGAGAAGACAATTTCAAGTTTTTCATCACCATTTAAATCACCAAGAACAGGAGAAGCAAAAACATAACCACCTAATTTAATCTCCCAGAGTTTATTTCCATCTGCTCCGTTTAGAGCATATAATTTATTTCCTATGCTTCCTATGAGGACATCTAATTTATCATCGTCGTTTAGATCTATAAGTGAGTTAAAAAAAGAGGGGCAATGAGTTATATTATATTTCCAGAGAGTACTTCCATCTTCACCATTTATTGCATGTGTCTTATTATCATAACTACTAATAACAATTTCTAACCTACCATCTCCATCTATATCCCCTAATGAAGGACATGAGTATACCAGACCTTCAGTATTATATACCCAGAGAAGTGTTCCATCTTCACCATTGATAGCATACGTTTTATTATCTGTACTTCCAATAACTACCTCTAATTTTTCATCACTATCTATATCTCCAAGAGCAGGAGATGAAAAAACAATTTCTCCATTGGTTGTATAATTCCAAAGAGATGAACCTTCCTCACCATTAATAGCATACGTTTTATTATCTTGACTTCCAATGACTACTTCTAATTTACCATCATTATCTATATCCCCTAACGCAGGAGAAGAATATATAATTCCACCAGTTGTGAAATTCCAAAGAGATGAACCTTCCTCACCATTAATAGCATACGTTTTATTATCATAACTTCCAATCACCACTTCTAATTTCCCATCATCATCCAGATCCCCAAGAGTAGGAGAAGAAATTATAAAATCTCCACCAACCGTACAATTCCAAAGAGAACTTCCATCCTCACCATTTATTGCATAAATAATTCCCTCATCAGACATTGTATCTTCTAAACCTCCAATAACAACATCTAATATTCCATCATCGTTTAAGTCTCCAAGAGAAGGAGCCCTATACATAATAAAAGGTTGTATTGTGGAATTCCAAAGAAGAGTTCCATTCTCACCTACAAATGCAGATATCCCATCATCATAACCGGCAATCACTTCCAATTTATCATCATTGTTAATATCTCCAAGCGCAACAGAATTATAAGACTCTGCTTTAATCTTATTTCATAATTCAGAAGTATTTTGTGAGGTATCTATTTCTTCATGACTATTATCAATCATATCTTCAATAATATTCACGTTAATTATATTAAAATAGAAAGTTGTGGCAAATATTATAGAGAGTAGAATTAAGAATTTTAAGTGGGATTTTTTATATTTAAATTTCATTATATCACTTTTCTCAATAATTTTCATAGTTTAACAGAATTTTTATCTAAATAATAGTATAATTAAGAGAATTATTTGATCATTTAAAAAACAATATGGAAAAAGATTGAATATCTATTCCTATAAAAATGATAAATAGTCTTTAAAATTAATTCTTATTTTTGAGCTAAAAAGTAAGTTCCAATTTCTTTTCCTTCTAATATATCTTTCAAAGATATTCCATCATAGCTAGTAATTATGGAAGAAATCCCTATGTTTGTGAGCTTTTTTATAATATCAATTTTAGATTTCATACCACCAAAAGTTATTCCACCATCGATATCTTCAACAAGTTCTTCCAAATTATGATTAATCTTATCTACTTGGGGAATAATTTTTGAATCAGAATGAATATTTGGATTTTTATCACATAAACCTTTAACATCAGTCAGTATTATTAATAAATCTACAAATAATAAGATCGAAACTAAACCTGAAAGTTTATCATTATCACCATAACTTAATTCTTCAATCGCTACAGAATCATTTTCATTTATAATTGGAACAATCCCTTTTTTTAATAAGACTTCTATTGTATTTCTTGTATTTTCTCGACGAGCTGAATCTTTCATATCATCAGCAGATAAAAGAATTTGTCCCACGTGTAAACCATAATTATAAAATTCTTCTTGATAGAGTTTCATCAAATAAACTTGCCCTACAGCGCTTAAAGCTTGTAATTTTTTATAATCTTGTGGTCTTTTATTCAATCCTAATTTAGCAAGCCCACATCCTATAGCGCCACTAGTTACAATAATTATTTCATAATTATCTTTAATTAATTCAGATATTTCCCTAACAAAATTTTTTATTTTATCATAATAAATCTCAGCAACCCCATCTGTGATCATCTGTGTGCTCACTTTGACAACTATCCGCTTGACATTAGAAGGAAGTGATCTCATATATCCTAAATCTAAGTAGTTAATATTATATTAAGTATTATAAAATATGGGATAATATAGGTTTTATTATTAAAATTCGTTTAGAAATATAAAAAATGAATATTTAAAGAAGGATAGAATTTTGAAATAAATTAATCAACCATAGTTATTACAATTGCGATAATAATAACAACCACCAGAATTGGTGTCATAAAGAAAAGGAACAAGAATGAGCTTTTTATCCAAAATTTATTCCATTGTTTTAGCCCTTCTTCCCAATCTCTCTTTGTTTTTTCCTGCCAATTTTCGAAATCTTGAGCTATTTTTTGTTTACTAGCTTCCCATTGTTCTCTCGTTTCAATTCCTTTTCTTTTGATTTCATCATTCCATTCATTTAATTTATTATCCCAGTTTTTTTTAACTGTTTGAAAAAATCTTTTAACTTTTTCTTGCTTTTCATCCCACTTTTCAATTCCTTTTTTAGATTGCTCCTCAAGTGTTTGGTGGAAATCTTTAAAGTTCTTTTGCATTTTAGAGATTAAATTATTAAATCCTTGAGTAATTGGATTTTCAGTTTTTTTTTCGTTATTAGAATTATCTATTTTGTTATTCTTTTCTTCCATTTTATTTTGGTAAATTATTTTGATTTTTTTTTTCTGAAGTATATATTTACCTATTATTTCGTTCTATTTAAAATCTTCCTTGTTATAACAATAGAACTCATTTTTCCCCTTGTAACTTCTGTGTTCATTAAATACGTTAATCCCCTCTAAAAGGATCCCTGATATTATGGAAATATATTGATATTGAAGATATCTTTAGCATATTTAATAGTGCTTATGATATTGGTATAGAATCAATTGATTTAGAGAAAATATGGAAAATATACAGTTAGAAGTATAGATTTTAATTAGTGATTTTCTTTATTATTATTAGATAAATCAAAAAATACATTTAATCCATAATCTATTAGAAGAATTAGAAGAAATGAAAGAATGTAAAATTAACGATTATATCACGCTTGAATTGTTTGGTGACGAGACGATTATTTATGTTAGCGGGAAAATGTTCCGACAATGCAAATTCGTATTGCTTAATATTGCCCCAGAGAGATTAGAGGAAATAAATGAAATAAATTCGATTGACGAGCTCAAATCATTAGCGGATGATTTTAGGGAGAAAGAGAATTTTAAAATAACTAACGCTTTTTTAAATATTAAAGCTCCTATGGATACGAAAGAAGCAGCAGCTTTTTTATATTCGGAAATGACAAAGAATCGTCCTAATATTCCACCAGAGACGGCATTTTGGGTCCATTGCTCGAATCTTCAAGCTTGGGCGGAAAATAATTACGATACGAGGTTATTGCATAGTAATTTAGCGTTTCCGCTACTAAAAAAGTTGGCAAAGAAGGGAGATCTAACTGCGAAAAGAGCGCTTAAAGAGGAGATCACCAAGCGGCTGGAAAGCGGATTTTTAGCAACGCTAGAATTTCTAAAAGAAGAAGGGTATTTTGAATATTTGGAGCATGATGAATTAGTTATGGCGCTCCTGAATATGGAAGAGGCATCAGCACTTTTAGAGCTGGAGAGGCTAACTAATGTAAAACTCAATTTATATCTTGAAAATGAACCAGAATATTATATAGAAAAATATGAGAATGATTATACGAATATTATAATAAAGGATAAGAGCGTTATGAAATTAGGATTACGTAACGTTGGACTAAAAGAGATTCCTGCCTGTATTACTAAATTCAAGAGTCTTAAAGAATTGGATTTAGGAAATAATAATATAAAAAATATATCTATTATTAGAGAATTAAAAAATCTAAAAATCTTAAGTCTAGGTGGTAATCAGATAAAAGAGATACCTAACTGGGTTTATGAATTACCTAGCTTAGAAGCATTAGGTATATCCAAAAATCCAATAGAGAGACCACCTGATTTTAACGGTAAATTTAGCAATATAAAAATTCTGTCTTTAATGGATTGTGATCTTAAAGAGATACCTTATTCGCTGTTTAGACTTCCCAATTTAGAGTATATTTATCTTGAACATAATTATATAAAAGACAATATAGAAGAGAAATTAAAAAACGAGAAAGATATATGGAGTGAGGGCAAAGATGACATCTGTCAATTTAAAGGATACTTAAAAAGTAAAAAAGGTATATGGATTAAATATTAATTGAATTAAGGGAAATACCCAGTTCTTAGATAATCAAATAATCCCCAATATTTATCCCTATCGTTTCTAATTAATTCCCTATACCATTTTAAATCTCCCCTAGAAAACAACATATTATAACTCCATGAATCCAGATAATTCATTTCATTTATTTCATCTTTTAGGTCAGATTGGACAATTACACGATAAGGATATCTATAATCACCAAGATCTGCTTCATAAGCTCTTAATGAATAAATTTCTCCAGCATTGAGAATTTTATCACGAGTAAAAGCGCATATCATTTCTGAAATTATAAGCTTTCTGTTATCATCATCGCTTTCATCAAATTCTCTTAAATTATCATCTAATTTAGTCATAATAACAACACAATCTATACTCTGAATGATGTTGATTACATGTCTTAATTTTATTTCACTCTCTCTATATGTCTCAGTACCGAAATTAGATAGGTCTATATCGAAATAACCAAGATTATTATCTACTATTCGAGGTAAATACCAACGATAATTTTCAAAATATCTGAGTGAAATAAATTGATAACCGCATCCTTCTCTATTAACCAATGGAAATAATCTTACTTTGCCACTTCCAAGCTGTTCTTTTAGGATTATTTCGTCAATAAGGTACTGTTTCACGTCTTCTACCTGTCGAAGCAAATACTCTCTCTTTGTATGCGTAAATACAGAAGATACCTCATCAGAAGAACCATATAATTGATTTGTAGCATCCCAATGTATAAAGTCTACTTTTAAAAGTTCGCTTTTCTTAAGTTCGATCGAAAAGTCTCCAGATACCCTTGGATCGGGGTGTTCAATCCCATTAAAGACCAATTTCATAGTACTATCTTTATTTAGCAAGAAATCATCAATAATTCTCCTTATATCTTTTCCTGAACTTGATGCTGCGGAATAAGCACCATAATGGATTGCTTGTATAATCTGAGAGTATAATTCTGCTATCCTATCAAGACCTATCATATCAACTAAATGCTTATCTTTATATAAGATATCAATAGCATCCTTCGCTTTTTCTTTTAAATGCTTAAATAGATTGTTCTGGGATTCAATGAATCTGTGTGCTGGATTCAATTCATAAAAATCTTGATAATGGGCATTGAACAAAATACCTAATTTTTCAGAAAGTATATAATCAACTGATCTCCTTGAAGTCTCATATATTCTAGAGATCTGACTCTCATCCAGCCCAGATATAATTGATCCATATGGTAGATTGAGTTCATAGAAATTATTATCATCTAATTCTAACTTAATAAAAGATTTAAGGAAGAAATAACCGTACAAATGATTCAATTTATAATCAAGAAAACCTTTCTTTGTCAATAGTCTATTTACTTGACCTGTACGCGTTATCAACCCTATATGATTAAATTTATCTGCTAATATATAATATTTTTTTGAAAAAAGTCCTCCTCTATGCAATATTTTAATTCCGATACCTTCTCCGTTGTAATAATGATCCAGCATATTTGCAAAAGAAAGGCGGATGGTAAAATGTCCAAAAAGCTGTAAGATCCCTTCAAATAAGATTTCAGCAAACATAGCTTCCTCAATTGTGAAACTTTCATCGAAGACATTGAAATTATCTTCATAATCAGGTAATTTTGAATAATAATCGAGTCTATTCTTTAAATCTATGATATTTCTATTGTCTCCTTCATAATCTTTAGTCTTGAGATAGATATCGTATAACCACATTTTGGTCGTGTATTTATCAGAGGTGCCATCGGGATACGTAAATGTATATTTAAAACTTCCATCCCTATTTTTCCAGATGAAATTTAGAAAAGCTTCCTCATCAAACTGTCCATTTTGTTTTTTAAACAAATCGTTAATTCGAGTGTTGACTTGATTTGCATTAGGGCCTGAAATGAAATTATTCTCAAAATCATAATTTATAAAGTATCCATTTAGTATATCGAGATATTTGA
>CAZGJX010000025.1:0-42333 GCA_964525635.1 uncultured archaeon | reverse complement strand
AATCGTAAAACTCGTCGAATAACATTGATTTTAGTGTCTTTTTATCAAATTTGGAGTCGTCAAATGTCTCATTATCCCATTCTTTTGAGTTGATTTCTACCTTAAAGATTAATTTCATTTTTTTTGATCCCTCTTTTTTTTAATTTTTTGTTAATTATGCTAATTGATATTTGTCTAATTTGATCTTTGTAAGCCATTTGTCAAGGAAGGAGTTGAGATCTTTTTTTAAGCTGATATCGACTTTATTATCTTGATATACCCTTTGATATATCCCTAAACTGTCAAGCTGGAAGGTTAAAGCCTCTGCCATTTGAGTATTTGGGAAAATCCTGATTTCCATATCTGGATCTGCCATAACATCCCCATTCTGCCTGTAATTATGCCCCATCCCAATTATAAACGCATTATTTTCCTCAACTCGTAGGAAATCGATATGTAAATCCATGAGTCCCGAACTCTTATATTTGATATACTCTTTTTTTTGTAAACTCTCAAAATTGATGAGTTGGGAGAGCTTTTTATAGATCCTTTCATAAATTAAGTTTTTCATTTTTTGTATCCCTCCTCATTAGATCATCCCAAGCTGACGTAGAGGATTCTTTTTATGGCATTCTGGACAGGTGTCATAGTCAGGCTCTAAGGCGTTATATTCACAATAGGGACATGATAGATATGCTTCTACAAGTGCGTCAGACATCATCTTTTCTATGTCCTCTTGGTCGAGTCTTTTCTTTTTTATAAAATTGCTCATTCTTTTATACCTCTTTTTTTAGATTAATTTTTCTTCATTTTATTACTATATAATTAAAAAATGACTATTTAAACTCATAGGAAAATAACGATCTCGCTGATTTACTGCTTTAGATACTCTTTCATCATAATAGAATAGCTGTTCATCAATAATGACTAGATAGTTCGTAGCTATCTTCTGTAAATACTGAATCTAAAGAAAACTTAGTCGATATAGCGACAATATTCTATTTAAATCGAGGTTTAGGTAAAGCGCTAAAATAGGAAATCAAAAGGATGATTAGAGAATACCAAGATATTAATATTTATTTTTTTAAATTATGGCTTATCCTAACTAATCCTTCTCTTACCCTTTTTCTAACTCTGATCCATGCAGTTATAAGGGATTTGATAATTTCTAACATATTCTTACCATGAGAGAATTGTCTTGAATCATCTGATACAAGCTCAATGATTCTTTTTCAAAAGTGTACGATAGCTTCTTCTTATAGATGTGTAATTGGAGAATATTTGATTTGTGAATTGTGTCTTTAACATTTTTCCATTCTCCGTTAATTCTGTGGGTATTGGAGATGGAAATCCATGAATCATTTAAGGAAAAGATCTGCTTTTTCTTTACCTTGCCTATTATCGCGTGTGCTTGGAATGATTGGGGATCTTGAAAAGTAATCTCACAAATGACTTCTTTTGAATCCATAAAATAAAAAATATAAGTAGTTTTATTTAAAGAAAAAAACAAAATTTTGAAAAGAAAGAAAAAAAAGCATTTTTTATTCTATTTATTTTATAATTCCAAATCCTCTTAATATTTCAGTAATAAATGATACTACAGAGATGATTACAATTATAATATATAGCTTTAATTGTGATGAAGATTTTTTATCATACATCTCTTTTTTTTTTGTTCTAATATAACTTAGATATGTCATTATTTGTTCTAAATAATTATCGAGTAAGCCCAGAATACCATCAATATCACTTTTATTATCATCTATTTTATTTTTTCTTGTATTATTCCTTAGTTGATAATCTTTCAACTTTATCTTAAAATCATATAATAAAATATAATTTCTTTCGATTTCCTCATAAGTATAATATATTTCATGATATTGTTTTAGCAATTTATTTACAGATTCTTTATCAAAATAATTATTTGTATAAAAGTTATGCCAATTCGTTATCATTTGAAGCATATCTTCATAGTTAAAAATGAATTTATCTAGTTTCTCATTAGTTAAATTAATTATTTTTTCATTTTTTTCTTTTTTTTTTTTCAATAGAGCTTTATTAAAAATCTCTTTAGCTTTTAAAACTTTCTTAAGTTTTCTCTTTTTTATAAAAAAAATTATATAAAAATAAAATGAAAAGACCATACCAATTATATGAAGACCTAGAAAAAAGGGCATATTTACTGCATGAAAATTTAAAACCTTAATTAGAACTATATCGTCAATTATAAAAATAAAGTATCCTGATGCTAATAATATTGTAAGAAATTTGTTTAAATCATAAAAATTATTACGTTTATCTAAAAATAATATCGTTTCTTCAAGGTTTTCTAGTATTTCTCTTGTAGCTTTTCTTCTTTTAGTATTTTGCTCTTCAATAAATTCCATAAGATCATCTATCATTTTATTATCTTCAATATCAACACTTGTCCACTTTTTTAAAAAATATAATAATAGGAACAATAGTACAAATAAACAAAAGATAAGGTAAACTATAAAACCAATATAGTCTTCTGTCTGTAATATGTCCATCATTATAAATAATGAAAATAAAATAGATATTACAAAATAACCATCGTTATATAATACCTTATCATCTATGTCTAACAATAATTTTTGAACTTTTGATTTAAATTCACTTATATATTTTTGAGTCATTTTTAATATCCTGAATTTTATTTATAAGATTACCCTTTTGGTTTTTTAAAATTCAATCTAAAAGTAGGAATTTACATATATATATTTGATTATTAACTTGGTATTTGCATTAATAAAAATTTGTATTTATGGAGAAGATAAAATCTTAAAAGTAAGAGATAAGAAAAGAGTATTTTTTATTTATAAATATCGAACAATGTATAACAATAAAACTTAGAAAAATAATTATGAAAATTATTCATTCTGAATCGATTGATATAAGCGAATTTACCTTAATGGTGAGGGGATATGTCGATACTCTTGCTAAAAATGATTTTGCCCTGCGAATACTTCTTGAATTCTTCTACAAGCTATTTCTGAAAGTTACCGATAGAATTGGGGCGAAATATGATAATAGTGAGCTTACCTTTAATGTTTTGGGGTATCTCAAAAGCACTCACGAGAAGCAATTAGAGATCTTAGAACTAACTGTAAACGATGAAAACCTTTGAGATATAATGTGCTTTTATACAGATGTTGTTGATAATGCTCTTGAAAAAAGTATTCAACTATCATATATGTACGGTGCCAGTCTTGGACTATTAAATCGACTCATGCGAAGATCTGAAATCGATTTCCAGATCCCTTACCCTCAATTCTAATTTTTTTTTAAACGTAAATAATTAAAAAACATAAGAAGATCAAAAAAGTAATATATAACTGCAAAAATATTAAGTATAATAGTATTGTTCTGAAAGAACATATGATATATCCTGAATAAACTTAATAATTTCCCTGATATATATCTACCCATCTAACCAAAGGATAGTGAATAAAAGATGAAAAAAACAGTTAAATTTAATATAATGATTAAAGTACTCGTATTTATATCTGGGATTTGGCTTTTCATCCTTCCATTGCATATAGCTAATATATATATTCAAACTAATAATCCATTTGGGATTCATAACAAAATATTGTCTTTTGGTCTCTTTTTTAGCGATTTAGAACTTTCAGAAGTTTCTTATGAAATTCAATATAATAATATTCTCTCTACTATATGTGTCTTTCTATTTACATTCGGATTTGCCTTATCGTTCTTCTACATAAAGGAAGAAGATCATTCCTTTATAAGAGGTTCTATAAATTTAATAAGTATTTCATCAATAGTATTTGGAGGAATTGGATTGATTGTGAACAATGAATCCAGTCTTACATATAAGGAACATCCCCCTATTGATGTCGTGGTATTTCAAGAAGTATGGAAAATAGAGCCTGTTTTTTATGTTATTTTCTTAATTGTTACGTTATTATTGATTGAATATATCGTCTTAGAGCAGACAACACTCTTAACCAGAAAAGATATTGCAATTACACATAGAAATGAATTAAAGTGCTGTCGTTCCTGTGGTAATGAAATCCTTGATCCAAATGGGGAATTTTGTTCAAAATGCGGTGCTAGTATAAACTAACCTACCTTTATGACATCTTTTTCTTTACTTTTTTTCTTTAAATAAAAAAAATATAGTAATATACAAGAAAGAATAAGGAGTTAAAAAACGATGGTAAAAATAACCTATGAGAATTTTCAAGATATAGACTATAAGTATGCGAAATTTATCTCTCAATCGCAAAAGAAAATTTTGCTCAATATCATTAATTTTGACACATTTCGAGATGAGCTCTTAAACAAATATTCTGAACTTGAAATTAAGCATTTTTTTACGATTTATCCGCACTCCCTGTTTCCTGTGATGAGCGAACAAGATATTATGATTGGGTTAAGGCTTGAGATTGAGTATTATGATGATCTCCACATGGTAGAATTTGATAGGAAGGAGTATATCTTAGTTGATGAGGCTTCTGAGTTTTTTGAAGATTGGGTGTTCCTTGAGAAAATTGAGTCCCAACCAATTGCTCTTGATGATTTTATAAAAATCTTTCAGAGGGAATTCATCGATATGTGTACTGGGGCGCTACTCCATGATATCGAGTATAACTTACGGGAAAAAAACAAGGAAAAATCGAAAAAATATGTTGAGACGGGAATAAAGCAGGGAATTTATATCTAAAAATTCTTCTCTTTTTTGAATTTCAGATTAATTTTTTCTTTTAAATATATCGAATGCATAATGTCTCCAAATAAAAAAATAAACTGAAAAGGTGAGCAAAATAGAAAGTATTGAATTAGTCAATATAACTACAAGGAATTTGTATATAAAATATAAAAAGAATCCTCGTGGAGAATTTAACGGTGGAGATCTTTTTGAAGAAATTAAGCACGAAATTATAGAGTTATATGATGAGACGATCGATAGAGCTCTCTTTGTTGGGGCTCTCAAATATTTGGAAGTCTATAAAGTAATTAGAATCGAGTATGATGGAGCGGGATTCCTTTTTAACTCAGATGATCTGCCCTCAACAGTTCAGCCCCTACCACAGATTATTGATTTTGTAAATACACCTGACTATATTAAATTCTGGCATCGGGAATCAGGTAAAATATTTGTGTCCTATTATATGAGACAACAAAAAGCAAAATATTTGAATAAATAATTGAGAAAAGAGATTATTTTAATTTTTCAATATTACTTTTTTAAAATTCTTATCTAAATAATTTTGAAGATCATATAATATTTAATTGGTATGAGGGGAGAATTGAGAATTTGAGGTTAATTCCTGAAGTAAAAGAGCTTTTAAGTCTTAATTTATGTTAATAATCATTATCCTTTTTCTCAATTCTTTTTTATAAGTTTTATTTGCACCATTAATTAGTTTTATTAAATTCTTAAAAATTCTGATTCTGCTTTAAAATTCTTGATATAATTGAATTCTCATTAAATAAAAAGATAATATATCTCTCGAGTAAGCAATAAATATTTTAAAAATTCAAATTAATATATAATACTAAAAACCAAAAAATGAAAATCTATGAAAAATTATGATTTTGATCTGGAGGATATAAAAAAAGAAATAATAAGGATGAGCCGTATTCAGTATACTAGCGATATTGGTAGCTCTAACATAATTCATAGAATAATAGGAATCTTATTATTCTATTATTGTATATCAGAAAAAATATCTTATAAATATAATAAATTAGAAAGTAATTTTATTGGTTCAATTAGTCATGTAGGTTATATGCGAAAAAAAGATTTTTTTAATAATAATAAGAGAAATGTTATATATCTTTTGTGGGAAGATGAGAGATCGGAATATGATGAACGAGCTTTTTTTCAGAAAGTAAAGGAAACCAATTATGGAAATATATTTATTTTATATCTTATAAGACCATTAGAAAAGAGAGAAAAAGAGAGAAAAAGAAGAGATTATATGGAGATTCTTAATTTAGAGTCATGTAAATTATGGGATTTTAGTGATTTAAAACCTATTTTTTGGGAATACTCTCGATTTATTTCGGGATATTCTGAACTCTTTAACAAAATAGCTTTAAATTATGTTATAAGATTAGATCCTTCCTATGAAAGAAATAAGCGAAAACTTCACAGAGAAAAATATATAGAGATTATAGGTAAATTAAATAAAAATAATTTAATCCTATTTCTTGGTTCAGGAGTCTCTAAAAGCCTAAATTGTCCAGATTGGAATGAACTTTTAAAAAAATTAATGAGAAGAGTCATAGAGGATATTCCCGAAAGTAAAGGAATAACTGAAAATGAAAAATCATACTTTGCAGGACGATTTCATGATTGTGAAGAAGAGAGTCCTTTAATAGAAGCGGAATTTATTAAAATTGCTATTGTAAACGACCTTAGAACCACTCTTTTTGATATTTTGCAAAGCAAAAAAAGAAAGCAGACTTCTAAATTAATCCAAAGTATCCAGAGTTTATGTGGATCAGAATTGACAAATAAAATTATCACATATAATTTTGATGATTTAATGGATAAGGCCTTAAAACAATCGATATTATTACCAGCAAAAGATATAAAAATTATTTCTAATGAAAAGAATTATGATCTAAATGAATTAACACCCAAAAAATATGCTTACTATAATCAAAAGAGAGACAATAATATGTTCTATATTTATCATGTTCATGGATTATTAAAAAATAAAAATAGTAAAATCATTTTAACGGAGTCAGACTATTTATCTTTACGTGAAAATGGAAATTTGTGGAGAAATAAATGTCAGACAGAAGCTTTTGATAATTATAATTGTTTATTAATTGGACTTTCATTAAAAGATCCCAATCTAAGATCTTTGATGTATTCTTCCTTTCATAAATGGGAGAATAAGATAGATGAATTTACAGATATTAAACATGAGAAAAATTTAGAGTTATGGAGAGATGGGCTACAGCATTTTGCTTTTATTCAGAGAATATCAGTGGATAAATTTTTAACTAAATGGAAAGAAAGATATAAGAAATTAAAGGAGACTAAGGATATTTTAGAGAGGTATCATGCAATAAAAGAAATATTATACAATCAACTTGGAGTTAATGTAATTTGGTATGATAATTATAATGAAATTCCCAAATTATTAGACGAAATTGTCAAAAAAGCTTCTTCTTAGATCACTTAGAGTAATCTTTCTATATTTTTGATAGAACTAATTGAATCACTTCTCAACAAATCCTTATATTTATTCAATCTCATTTTTTCTTTGTTTCCATAAAGGATTGGGATAATTTTTTCCGAATTTATGGATCTTTCCATGACAGGAAACACAAATATTAATAATTCGTTCAGGGGTATAAATAATATGATGCTCCAAGGTTGCTGGTTTATCACGGCATATTTCGCAAATTCTAACATCTTTCTTGTCTTTTTTCCGAAATTCGTCTATTGAATACTCAATTTTTCTACAAGTTCCACAATAATGAGTCTCAATAATAGGATTTATTCCTCTTTTATCTAGATCATATACGTTCTCAGATAGAACATTCCAATCAACTTCATTTATTATATTTCTATTGCATCGCCTACAAAATCCTGATGGAAATATAATTTCTCCCTCTCCATCTCTAAGATAATCTAGACCTATACAATCATGATCATCGTCAATACTATAATATAAATTTGGATTGCATCCCGTACTATTTAGTATAATCGTTTCTTTCATGAGGTTAGGAAATGAAAGAGTGTTTGAATAAATAGCTGGCCTTGGATCATCCCAAATATTACAATATTTTGTACCCCTCATATCTGCGAAAATATTCCCTAATTTAGTTCCATTTTCATCTCTAATATCCTTAGTAAAGAGATTTGAATATTTTGTCTCTATAAATCCAAGTTTTAACAGTCTTTTTCCTATTTCTAATAAAGTATTCCAAATTTTATCACTATAAATTGGTCTACCTATCTTATCTTCTCTTATCATTTTTTATCCTATTTGTATATATCTTGATAAAAATAAAGAAATCTTTACATTTAAATATATGTTTCGGAAACATGTTTCTGTTTCTTAATATAGTGTAGTACCAATACTAATGCTACTAATGCTACTGATAATTGGTCTCTGGGCTTTAATTCACTTTATTTTTACTGTACTTTCGTATTTTTAGGTATGATAGATCTACTATTTTTTAAGAATAAAATGAAGAATTATTAATCTAAAGACTCTTTAAAGGTAAAATTCTGAAGATCCTAATATTATCGATTAAAAAATGACCAAATATGAACAAATATCTCACTTTTTTTTAAAAATAGGCGATGATCAAGATAATTTGAACTAATTATGTAAGAATATATAATGAAAGAAAAATCTAAAAGTATTTTCTAATTTAAGAATTCATCATCAATTTCTTATTTATTTAAACCAATCCAACTTAGCTTGCTGCTGTTTTTCGAAATCAATTGTTTCTTTAATTTTTTCTATTAGATAATCAGTTATTTTGACTAGTTTATAATCATTATCATATCTATTTTTTAAGGTAATATAATTTTGAGTCTTTTTATTACTTATTCTTATTCTAAATTCAAGATCATTATGGATTAATTCTACATATTTCCAATTCCCAATATTGACTTCATCTAAAAACTCATGAATTTTCCTAGTCTCAGATAAGGTATCTGAATTTTGCGCGATTATATTATTATCTTTATCAAAAATGCAAATAGAAGTGAAATTACTAAGTTTACCCAGAGCTTCTAGAAATTTATCTAGCTTATTTTTTTTAAAAGCAAAATGAGTTAGAAAAAATTTAAAAGAAAATCCATATTTTTCTTCTAATTGTTTTATAAAACTATTGGCCGCATCATTTTCCACAACTTTCCTACTATATAGGCATAAAACTTTTTTATTTATATTAAAAATGATCTTGATTAGTATAGGGAAGAAAATCCTCTCTTCCTTAGAATCCACTTTTGATTCTTGTAATTTAAAGTAAATAAGTTCAGAGTTCTTAGAAGGAATGGACTTTGATTGCTGTAATAAATAATTTGCTATATAATAATCAGTGTCCTCTATTTTTGTAAAGATTTTTTGATCTTCAAAAAAACCTGATTTTAAAATCATATCATTATCATCAAATTTTGCAAAATTATCTTCATTCTTAAGAATATTTGTCTCAATTTCTTCTAAATCATTTTTAAATAAAAAATTTAAATATATCCTTAAGGTAGGCATGACTTTATCTCTCTTAATGTTCTTTAAAAATTAATTTTTTCTTTATTTTTTCTTCATATATACTTAAAAATAATTCTGTTATCTCATATTTTGAAGGATTTCCATATTGCTTATATAATACATTCTTATTTGTAAGATTTTCTAAATATTTCCAAGCTACAGTTCTCTCATAATTTAGTTCTTGTACCATCTTAGAGGTAGTTATATACTTAATTCCATTAAATAGCATATACTTAATAATAGTATTTTCTTTATCAGTTAATTTAACACTTTTCATATTTTTAAATTCCTCTAATATTGTCTGGGGGAAGTCCATATTAAATAATTGAATGCCTTTAATTCTTGCTTCTTGATGGATAATCCTAAATAAAATAAAGGAAATCCGTAAATTTCCCTCTGATATTTCTGATAATAGAGGTAGGACCTGCTCTATTATATTGTTTTTATATTTCTCTAAAGTTATATCTTTAATCAAATACATTTCAATCCTTTTCCTCAATATTTTAATAATTTCTTTTTTGGAATAATTTCTAAAAAAGATTTCTTTATTGACTAATATTTCAGATCGAATAGAATATTCACCTATATTCCAAATCGAAAACAATATCTTTGTATTTTTATTGTATTTTTTAAATCTCTTTTTAAGAAAGTCTTTAGTCAATGCCGAACAAGAAATAATTCTCATATCTAAATCAGAATCATCTACTTTTTTTAAAATATCATCTTCTAAATCAATATTATTTTTAAAATCAAATCCATAGTAGTTATAAAACTCATATTTTATATCAGGAAACGAATCATTTACAATCTTACAAATAGCTTTAAAAGTTGTGTGTTTACCACATCCCAATGCTCCTATTAAGGCGATATGTGTCATTGAAGATAAATTGTGCAGATTTCCAATATATTTGGAAATAATTTTCATCTCTGCTTCGCGATTTATAAAAAATTCTAAGTTATCTTTTGAGAATTTTGTCTCATTATTGATTGTATTTAAAGGATCAGATATATAATGAAACGTATGATACCAAAATAAAGTAGGATCTAAAAGATTATCTTTTTCAATTATTCCTTTTTCTATAGATTCTTCTACCAATGATTTAATTTTTGAATATGAATCTTCCTTTTTTTGTGACATATTTACTTATTAATAAATTAACAACATTATAAACATAGACTCTATTGGTTTATTATAAACAATTAAAGTACTTAAATAATTTGGAAATTAAATATCGATCAGAATATTTAAATATGATTCATGCTACATTATACACAAGGTGATAAAAAAAATTGTATTCGAATTTATTTGTCTCATTGGATAACCCTTTACAAAAAGTGGCTCTCCCCTGTTATTTGATAGATCAATCCATTCTACCTGAAAATTTCTATAAAATTACAAAAGGATTTGAATGGTTTCTGTTTAATAGAGGAGTCTTTCCTATAACGATGGGTAATAAGGTAATTTATATGGGGAAAGATAATCTTGAAGATAGTTATCATTATGGAGGTTATGATTTTAAAAAATCAAACACAAAAATTGAATTAAATTCTCTTGACCATCAAAAAATATTAGCTAAAATAATTTCTCAAGCTTTGAAGAGACAAGCATTCCGAATGGGATATATGGGTCCTGAAAGTCAAAAGTATGTTAGGAGAGATCCTTATAAGTCAGACATTCTTGATTATTATGAGGCATTTTTTTCTGAAATTGAGGTCTATTCGAATGGGAAAATTGGAGTATGGTTAGATCCTTCAACGAGATGGAAATTTCCCTTAAAGTATTTTTTTAAATGGGCAAAAAAGAACAATATTGATGATCCCGAACACTTCTTAATAGGAAAGAGAGTTAAATGTCCTAAAGTTTCAAAGGAAGGTACTTTTAATGGAAGAATAAAGGAAATTGTATATCAGACGATAGATACGTATAAATTTAAGAAAGGTTCAGACGTATTCTCTATTTATAACTATTGGACTCAAGAAAAGCAAAATAAAAATTGGTGTGCTAGAAATAAAATTAAATTATATCCAAATGATATGCCAGTTATATTGGTAAAAACAGATTTCAGTCCAGAACCCCTATGTTATCCTTATAATGTATTAGAAATAGTAATAGATCCATCCGAACATCTTCTCCCAAATAAAGTCTTCAATGAAAAGAAGATCTTAAATCCTAAAAATCGAATTGAAGAGACTCTGAAAATATATGATATGTTACTTAGTAGTGGCCTTGATTTAGGACAAATAAAAATAAGATTTATCAGGGATTTACATAGTTGGAAAAATAATAAAGATATTCCATACAATTCAATTATTCAATTTAATCCACCTGAGTTAAGATTTGGGGGTGATAATGTGTGTAAAGTTGACTCCTCTTGGCAATCTCTTCCTATTAAATCTTCATTGGAAAATTTTGGTCCCATTTCAAAAGTTGCTACTATTCCTATAATTTATATTATACCTTCTTACTTGCAATCTGAAGTTAGGAAATATAATAATAATCTAAATCATCATGCTAAAAGACTAAATCTAGGAAATTTTGAGATAAAAAATATAATTGCTATAAAAGAGCTTACTCCTGATAGATATATGAGAACCTGCTTAGAATGTGGCAATAATTTAAGCAATGGAATTGTAAACGTTATTATTCCAAATAAAAATACAACTAGAATCTATAGGGCTTCTAAGAGAGCATTAGGAAAAAATGCGATAAAAAGTCAAATGATTAGAGAAAGTACTTTAAAAAAAATATTGAATTCTTCTGAAGTGAAAGCAGAAGGATATATAATAGCACTAAAGAATTATGGAAGATATTTGAGGGTAAATCAATCAATATGGCACTTAAATAAACCTGCTGGAAATCTCAGTCAAGACAAGACCGTCTATTTTATGGGTTTTGATGTCTCAAGAAATCCTGAAACAAGAGCGGAAGCCGCTGCTTATGCCGCTATATGTGATAGCTTAGGGCAAGTTCTTTATAAAAATTCTATTGAATCACATAGAGGGGAACGTGTAGAATCTACTGTACTAAATGATTGGTTTGTTGATGTAGCTATGTCAACCTATTTGAATACAAATAAAAAACTCATTGATTATTTAATGTTATTTAAGGATGGTCCAATCTATAGCAATCAAGTAGAAGAGTATAAAAAAGGAGCTTTGAATGCAAGGGAAAGATTGATAAAAGAAGGGATTATGAATGAAAACTCTGATATAAAAGTTATTGCAGTAATAAAACGTGGTGTTCATAGAATTTATGGTTCAGAGCAGAGAGATTATAAAATAAAACCTTTGGGTTTAATTAGAAATGACAAAGAAGCACTATTAATTACTTCAAGACCATATAGAGGGACAGCAACATCTCAGCGATTAGTTTTAACTCATCAAGGGATCAATAATATGAATATTATTGAAATTTCACAATTATTTAATGATCTAAGATATTTAGATTGGAATTCACTTTTTAATCAACCAAAAACGATTTTGCCTTTGCATATTGTTCAGAATTTAGCAATTTTAAATAAAGAGGATATTAATGTTCCTTACATTCCCAGATAAAATTCAAAAAAAATACTTAGAAAATATAAAGCTTTAAAAATAAAAAATTTAATAATAAGGATATAAAGACAGTAAAAAAGGGATTATATTGAGAGAAAATACCTCAATTAAAGCATTGAGAAAGTGCATTGATTATGTTATTAACGCAAAAAAAGGATTTGCCAAAACAGATAAACCTTATTCAGAAGGAGATGGAGAGATAATTTATGATATTTCTAAAGAGAGAATATTTCAAATTCCAGATAAGGCAAAATTTAGAAATTTAGGATTCGTTGATGGAGGTTCAATCTCAATCTTATCAAGTGCGGATTTTAATATAAATCTCACGCGAATAGCGGGAGTCTTATGTAAAAATAATAAAATAAGCGAATTTTCTACAGTCCCTCAAGTTATTGAATTTTATTCTGTTACTGTATTGGAACCAACTGAGGATGATAGACTTATATATTCAATTCAATTATTCCCAAGAGAAGATGAGTTTTGGAATTACTTACCTAAAGAAAAAATAACGATAACTCTTGATGAGGCGCGTTCTATATATGGAATTAGATTTATGCCAAGAATTGAGAATTTTGGAGGTGTTGGAATGCGTTTTTCTGAATGGACTTATGCTACTCAATTTATAGAGGCAACCTTAGATCAAGGTGATATTTTTGTAAGGGATGGCTCTCTTCAAACAGGATTTAAAGATGAAATTAAATTAGTTCGAAAATTAGAGAAACAAGCTGAAAAAAAACATGTATATGTTACTGGGCTTTCGAAGTCCTGTCGCCTGCTTACCAAAAATGGTGATTCATTAATATCATTAATTCATTCAATAGCTTCAAATAAATATAAAAATAAAAAGTGGTATTATCATCCTATTTATCAAATCACAAGAGCAGATGGTATGGCAGATGTGTATTTTGTAAAATTACATGAACATGCTTTAATGCCTTTCAGGTTTGATATTTATTTAAAACAATCAAAAGAGATAGATACTGAAGAAAAAGAGGTTATCATCTCAAATTTAGCGTTAAATTCAAATGATATCACATTTCCAGGATATCCTTATGGATTAATCAAAGTAGATCAATTATCAAGAGTCTCAAAAAGAGAAATAGAACCATGGAAGATTGAGATTATCTCTGAAATTGATCAGACTATTTATGTTAATAATCTCTTGCCTCGGATATACTCTATCGAGGCTCATAATATTTTAAATTCTATAAGAAAAAATTAAATTCTATTAAGTGATAAGAAAATGTCAAAATTAGGAAAAAAAATAGGCAGTTTTATAACAGGTTCATTTGTAAAATTATACCTACGTCAGAAATCAGAGGAATCATTTGAAATTGGGCAATTAATTGTTGCTGGAAAGAATCCTAAAGACTATATTATTTTCCAAATTAATGATTTAATGTTTGGAAGCCAAATGCCCGATAATATATTAGAATTAATGGCAGGGTATAAATTAGAACGAGAATCGAGTAATCTTGCTATTTACGAACCAGAGTTAAGAAATTACGTACTTGCTCTTGCAAGACCGCTCATTCATTTGAAAAATGATCAACTATTTTTACCAAAAAAACTACCGGAATTTTTCAGTGATGTATATGAATTAGAAGATGATCATTTATCATTTCTAAAAGAAGATCAAATTGATAATCCGATTATGTTGGGAACTGTCCGCTCAGGATCTAAAGAATTAAAGACTGAAATTAACTTAGAAGCTTTAGAAGTATTTAAACATCATGTTTTGATTCCTGCTACTACAGGAAGAGGAAAATCAAATTTAGTCAAAGTGATTCTCTATAATATTATAGAAAATGAAAAATGTGGTAAATTAGTCTTTGATCCTCATAATGAATATTATGAAAGTCTTAAAAAACATCCTAAAAAAGAGGAATATCTTGAATACTACACTATAAGAGAAGTCCATGGCAAATTGGATTTAAAATTCAATATGAAGTTACTCTCTCCGTATAATTTTATAGATACACTATCTCTTTCAAATGCCCAAAAGGACGCGCTAATTCTATACCATCGGCAAGATAAAGTAAATGAATATAAAAATTGGATAAAAAATATATTTATTGGTCCATCCACACCAGGAGTTACAGAAAACACTGTAGGAGTTTTAAAGAGAAAATTATCTATCTTACTCGATTTAGAGCATGAAGATGATAAGGTTAATGCGAATGGTATCTACCAATTTAATGGACATGAGAGTACAATAAATAATATAATAAATTCTTTAGAAGAAGGAAAAACCGTAATAATTGACACGTCATTGTTTACTGGAAATGAAGAAATATTTGTAGCGACTCTTATTACCGAAAGAATTTTTTCAAAATATAAAAATTATAAATTTAAAGACGAGTTAAAAAATAAACCTGTCATTTCTATTGTCTTAGAAGAAGCTCCAAGAGTTATTGGAAAACGAGTGTTAGAGGCTCGCAATAATATCTTTGGAACAATAGCAAGAGAAGGAAGAAAGTTCCAAATTGGATTAATAGCAATTACTCAATTACCAAGTGAAATTCCCAGAGATATTTTGGCTAACATGAATACTAAGATAATTCTAGGGAATGAAATGGGTCCTGAAAGAAGAGCTTTAATTGACAGTGCTGCTCAAGATCTTTCAGATGATTCACAAACTATTGCAAGCTTAGATAAAGGAGAAGCAATTATAACTTCCAATTTTACCAAGTTTGCAATTCCTATTAAAATTCCCTTATTTAGTGATCTTGTCAAATATCTTGCAGAAAAGGACAAATCTCAACCATCTACAAGAAAAAGATCACCTGGTCTTGAATAAAATATTAATAAAAAAGAGGTATTTAAAAAATGAATGTAAAATTTGCTCATATGTCGGATGTACATTTGGGTGCTTGGAGAAGGGAGAATCTTAATATATGTGGGTATGAAGCCTTTGAAAAAGCGATAGACATTTGCATTGAAGAAAAAGTGGATTTTGTGATCATTAGTGGAGATTTATACGATACATCAAATCCAAAAGTAGATGTTGTTGATTTAGCAATTAAGAAATTAAGAGAATTGAGCGATAATAATATTCCCGTATATGCTATTATGGGATCTCACGATTTTTCTCCGTCTGAGAAGACTATGATTCGCCCATTAATTAGTGCGGGATTCTATACAGATTTATATAAAGGATCTATAGGAGAAGATAACAAAATTTATTTAGAATTTACCGAAGATCCAAAATCAAAGATCAAATTAACTGGAATGAGAGCAAGAAAAAGAGCTCTTGAAGTTGAAGATTTCCAAAGATTAGCATATGAACCATTAGAACAAGAAGAAGGAGCTAAAATATTTGTATTTCACACAATGCTCCAAGAATTAAAACCCTCAGAGTATGCTGAAATGGAATCTGCTCCTAAATCGTATCTACCAAAGCATTTTAATTACTATGCTGGTGGACATCTCCATAAAACAGTACCAGAATCTTTACGAGAAAATGGACGTATTATTATTAATGATAAAAATAATATTGTTTATCCAGGATGCCTCTTTCCTACAGACTTTCGAGAATTAGAAAAGTTTAACCATGGGGGATTTTGCATGGTTCAAGGAGATATAAATAATCATCTAGAAGTTAGATTTATTCCAGTTAGAGTTAAAGATGTTATTAATTTAAAGATAAATTGTAATAACAAATCTGTACTGGAGATATTAAATGAGTTAACAAATCTAATAGATAAGAATGAACTAGAAGATAAAATTGCTACCTTAAGAATAGCTGGAACTCTCTCCTCAGGAAAAGCGTATGAAATTAATTCCGCTGAAATAGAAAATAAATTTAAAGAAAAAAATGCTTACGAGATACTAATTAATAAATGTGGAGTCTTTACAAAAGGATATTCGTCTATTAGAGTTGCTTTAGGAAAAACTAACGAAGAGATTGAAAAAACATTGATTCATGAACACTCTCAAATAACGGAATTAATTGGATATTCAAAAAAACAGCTTGAAGATAATATTCATAGGTTAATAGATATTATAGGAAAGGAAAGAGAAGAAGGTAGTAATGTTAAAGATTATAAAGCTCATTTAATAGAATCGTTTAATAATGTATTTGAATTAGAAGATTTGGAGGATTAATCATGCAATTAAAAAGAATTAAAATTGAAAATATTCGAAGTATTAAAAAAGAAGAAATTGATTTACCTCCCTCTATTATTCTTTTTTATGGGGATATCGGAAGCGGAAAATCTTCTGTCCTGAAAGCCATTGAATTTGCACTATTTGGAGCTCTAACTGCTGCTGATCTTAAAGCAGATTCTATCCTGAGAAGGGGAGAAAACAAAGCTACCGTTGAATTAGAATTTAGTATTGATGGAAACGAATATATAATAAAAAGAATGTTATCAAAGTCCAAAAAAGGGAGTATTTCACAGAAAAGTGGAATTCTCACTATAAACGGAGAGATGACTACTTATGCAACCACAGATTTAAAAAGAAAAATTCTAGAAATTTTAAATTATTCCGTAGCTAGATACGAACGCGCTCAAAAAATCCCTATATTTCGATATACTGTATATACTCCCCAAGAGAATATAAAAGAAATCTTAGAAGCAAAACCAGAGGATCGATTCGAAATCTTGAAATACATATTTGGAATAGAGAAATATGAAATCGCTAAAGCTAATATTGAAACTATAGGATCATACCTAAGAGAGAAATTCAAAGAAGTGGATAGTAAATTAAAAGACTATAGCAATATTGAATCTGAAATACAAAATAAGGAAATGGAATATAAAGTTCAAGAAAAAAAACTTTCTAAATTTAACACACAATTGGAAAAAAAGTCCAAAGAAGTAACTGAGCAGAAAAAAAGTATTAATAATTTAGAAGGAGAATCCGAGGAATTAGAACAAAAAATAAGAGAAATTGACAAAAAAGAAAGCCTCCTTCAGCAAGAAAAAGATAATAAAGAAAAAAATGAAAATAAAGTCTCAACTAATCAAAATAGCATAATAAAATTCAAAGAAGAATTAAATAAAATACCTGAGATAAAATTAAATTTTACAGAATCTCAAGATGAGCTCTCTAAAAAAATAGACGATATTAAAAATAAAAGAATTGAAAAAGAAAAACAAAGAGCTATTCTTGAAAAATCGATCTCAGATATTAATAAATTATTAAGAGAAGGAAGATGCTCTCTATGTGGACAGACAATCCATGAGCAAGAGCGTTTCAATAAAGAATTAAAAGAAACTCAGGAATCAATAGATTCTTTATCAAATCAAATTGAAGAATTTAACAAAGAGATTGATTTATTAGAAAATAATTTGAAACTCTCAAAACAATATTCTGAAACGAGAGCAAGCCGAGAATCTTATGAGAAATTGATTGAACTAGCAAAAAAAATGGAAAAAGGGTTACTTGATGAAATTGCGAATTTTGAGCAAAACATAGAAAATTATCAAAAAGAGATTAAAAAGGTCTTAGAGAAATATAAAATTAAAGATTTAGAAAGTTTTAGTAAATTAACCATAGATAAAAAAGAAAAAATTAAAGAATTAAGAAAGGCATTAGAAGGTCTACAGAAGGAAGAAAGTGATCTTAATGCAAAGGTAAGTGTAGAAAAAAAATCTCTTGAATATATCAAAAATGAATTAGAAGTATTGAAAAAACATTTAGAATATAAAAAATTGTTGCAGGAGAAAATGGATAAGTTATCGAGTTTAAAAGGATGGATTAACGAAAATTTTCCAGTATTGCTTGGAGATATTGAACGAGAAATAGTATCCTCAAGTGCAGTTCAATTTAATGATTATTTTAAAAAATGGTTCTATCTATTGGTAGAGGAGAATAACATTGAGGTTGAGATCAGACCAGATGATTTTGAGCCAATTATTTATGTAGATGGTTATGAATCACCATTTGGAGATATGTCTGGAGGAGAAAAAAGTGCTCTTGCTTTAGCTTATCGTTTAGCTCTTAATCGAATCATTAATGAACGATATCAAGAGGTTAAAACCAAAGATATTTTAATACTGGATGAGCCGACGGACGGATTTAGTGAACAGCAAATCAATAAAATGCAATATTTATTTGATTCTTTAAATACTGAGCAAATAATTGTAATTTCTCATGATAGAGCTTTAGATTCTTTTGTAACAGATATATTTAATTTCAGAAAGACAAATCATATCACAAAAATCACCAAAGAAAGTTAAAAAAGAAAATTAACATGAGGTTATAGGAAATATGATAATAAAAAAATATAAAGTTGAAAATTTTCGCTCCATTAAGAAAGAGAAAATTGAAATTAAAAATAATTTCTTACAATTAATTGGAGAAAATAATTCAGGAAAAACCAATTTATTGCTTGCTTTAAGATTGTTTTTTAGTAAAAGTATTGTTGGATTAAGTAAATCAGATTTTTTTAAAGAAAAATTAAATAAAAATATTATTATCACCATAACATTTGAAGAATTAAATCACTCAGAAAGAGATTTTTTTGAAAGATATATTATCAATGATAAAATCAAACTTAAAAAAGTTTTTTCAATAAATGAAGAGACTGAGCGTACTACTACTTCTTTTGAGATTTTACAAGAATATCCAGATCTTTGCTATTTTTCAGAGGAATATCTATCCACTTGGAACGAAAATAAATCAGAAATAGAGAACTGGATTGAGGAAAATAATCATCAAAATTATTTTTATAACGAAAAAGGAAAATTAACTAAAACTAGTTTTAAAGTAGGAATTCACGATTTTTTAGAAAATGAGACTAATATAGATATGAGAAAAATATGGTGTAAATCTCCATTTCAATGGAAAGAAGTTGTCTCAATATTACCTGAACTTTTGTATATTGAAGCTACTAAACATTTATCTGAAGAAATGAAGACTACTATTAAAAGTAAATCTATATATAAGAAAATATTAGAAAAAATTATTTTAGAAGAGATTAAGCAAAAAGAAACATCCATAGAAGACTTTCAGAATAGTTTAGATGAAATTAAGCAAAAGATAAATAAAATAGAAGATTCTAATGATAATAGATTTCAAATTATAAAAGATATAGAATTAAAATTAAAGGAAAACTTAAATAAGAATATATTGACTAAAAATCTTGAGATTAAATTTTTAACTCCAAAATTTAGCGATTTTTTTTCTAATTCAGAGATTTTTATCGATGATGGAATTAATAGTTCAATAGAAGAAAAAGGTGATGGAATTAAAAGATCTCTAATTTTTGCTTTATTTCTTACTTACTCTAGGTATTTAAGAGCAAAACAAGAAAATCAAAATAATTCTACTTATCGCCCATTTATATTTTTAATTGAAGAGCCAGAATTATATCTACATCCCCAAGCTCAAAAGGAGTTATTAAATATACTTTATACAATCTCTACATATGATCAGGTACTTTACACAACCCATTCCACTCACTTTATAAGTATTGAGAATTATCTAAGCTTAATTTTAGTAAGTAAGAATAATCTTGATATTGGAACAAAAATTAAAAGGATTCAGAGTGAAATCTTTGAACTAGAATCTAAAGAGGAATTTAATATGTTAATGAGATTTAATCCAGAAAGAAATGAAATGTTTTTTGCAAAAAAAATTATCTTAATTGAAGGAGATGTTGAAAAAATTATACTTAATGGTATCTCTGATTTATTGGATAACAATTTAAATACATCTAATATTTCTGTTATTGAATGTGGTGGAAAATATAATTTAATATATTTTTTAAAAATATTATCACATTTTGATAGACCTATTGTTTTAATTCATGATGTAGACCCTTTAACGGAAGAGGAATCAAAAGATATTGAGGAACTGAGAGAGGGTGGACTTTCAGAAGATAGAATTGAGAAAATTAAGCGAAAAAAGAAGAATTTTAAAGAAAATGAAAGAATTAAAAATTATATTAGAAATTTTCCTAATAAAATCGGATTAATAACTATTGATCCGAATTTTGAGGTTCTTATTGGAATATCTCCAAATAAGCGTTATAAACCATATAAAGCGTTTAAATATCTAAATAAATTAAAGATAAATACAATTCCAAGCAATATAAAAAAAATTATTCAATTTATTTTAGATTTTACTATTTCATCGAGAAGAAGGCAAATTAAAGAAGAAAAGATAATTTGCGATTCATAACTATTGTCAAATCTTACATTTAATAATATAAAATTATTTTAACCTATATTAAAAAAAGGTGTATCAAATTAACTCGATCATTTTAGAACATATCTTATATTTATATATAACCAATAAAATTACACATATGAAAATAAAATTATTTTAAATTATAGTAAATGTCGTCTAAAAAAGAAAAAGTAGAGGAAGAATATACATTTGAGTTTTATGAGGATGATCTTTTTGAAGATTTGGATTTAGAACCTTCAAAATTAGATAATGACTATAATGAGGTTAATTTTGAAGAAAATTTAAATCCAGAACAATTTGAGATCATTAATAATATACAGGGTCCAATGTTGATAATTGCAGGAGCAGGATCAGGAAAGACCAGAACTATAACCTATGCAGTTGCTAAACTTTTATCACTAGGCGTAAGACCAAGTGAAATTATGTTAGTGACCTTTACCAATAAAGCTTCTAAAGAAATGATTGAGCGTGTGGAGTCGTTATTAGGAAAGAAACCTAAAGGAATTTGGGCAGGGACCTTTCATTCTATTGCAAATAGATTCTTGCGAAAATATGCAAAAACAGCGGGATTAAGATCTAATTACACTATAATGGATGAAACTGATGCAGTCTCACTAATGAGATTAGCAAGAGAAAAATCTAATTTAAAAGAAATTGAAGAACGATTTCCAAAGGCAAAAATTTGTAAATCCATTCTTTCTTATTCTATTAATTGTAACAAATCCATTCATGATGTAATTCTTTGGAAATATGAAGATTTTAATAATGAGAAAGTAATCGCGAAGATGAAACAAATCTTTAAGATTTATGAAAAGAAAAAAGCTCAGGATGGATTAATAGATTTTGATGATTTACTTATATATTGGAGTGCTTTATTAGATGAAAGAATAGTTGCTAAGCTTATTGCTAAAAGGATTCGATATATTTTGGTAGATGAATATCAAGATACAAATTGGCTTCAAGATGATATTGTATATAAAGTTGTATCACAAAATCCGCAGCGTAATATAATCGCAGTTGGAGATGATGCTCAAAGTATATATGCGTTTAGAGGGGCAAACTTTCAAAACATCATGAATTTCAAGAAAAAATATGATGATTGTAGAGTCTATAATATAACTTATAATTATAGGTCAATTCCAGAAATCCTTACTCTTGCCAATGATTCCATACAACATAATAAAAACCAATTTAAAAAAGATATGCAGCCAACTCGTCCAGAAGGCCTTACACCTTTTCAAGTTAATATAAAAGATCATAAAGCACAAGCAAGATTTATTGCCAAACAAGTCTTAAGACTTCGAGAGGATGGATTTGAGCTAGAACAAATGGCTATTTTAGTACGAGCCACCTTCCATACTATGCGAATAGAATTAGAATTAGGAAAAAAAAATATTCCTTATGAGGTAAGGGCGGGG
Organism: uncultured archaeon; assembly: GCA_964525635.1. Lineage (GTDB taxonomy): Archaea > Asgardarchaeota > Lokiarchaeia > Sigyniarchaeales > SOKP01 > JAFGOA01. Next base: position 20,006 of record CAZGJX010000025.1, on the reverse strand, counting down.
GTAGCCTTTTTTGAAAAGGCACATATTAAGGACTTAATTGCTCATTTACGGATTATTGAAAATCCTTATGATGAGCTAGCATGGATGCGAATTTTTAAAATCATTCCAGGAATCGGAACTACATCAGCTACAAAAATTTTTTCTACTATATCTACTAAAGAAAATCCAATTGATTTTTTGCTCACTCCAAATTTCTTTTCTAATATTATGAAAGGCTCTCGGATTCCATCGATAGGTAAGAGACACTTAAAAACATATATACAGCAAATAAAAGGAATTACAGCAAAAGATAATCCTTCTGATATAATCTTAGACTTAATTAAGGTTTTAAAAGATCATATTAAGACATCATATGAGAATTGGCAAGATCGTCTAGATGATTTAAAACAATTATCAGTATACGCTCAGAATTATTCCACTATTCAGAAACTTTTAGAAATATTAAGTCTGAATCAATCAGATATAGGATCTCGTACTTCACAATTAGGGAGCAATGTAGAACAAGAAAAACCATTAGTTATATCTACTATACATCGTGCAAAAGGATTAGAATGGCGAGTCGTCTTTATTCCTATGTTAGCTGAGGACATGTTCCCCTCTAGTCGTGTGGTCGGAGATCCTGAAGGGATTGAAGAAGAGAGAAGAGTGTTCTATGTCGCTGTCACCCGAGCAAAAGATCAATTATATTTAATCTCTCCTGCTATTGTTCAAACATATCGAGGGCTCCAAACCTGTCGGGTGTCCCGATTTATCTGGGAATTAAATCCTGAAGTATATAAAAAGTCAAAAGTACAACTTAAATCTAAAAAAGAAAAGAAAAACCAAAATGGATTTCAATCGGCATTTGATCTATTATAATTCCTATATATAAAAACCCATTTTCTATTTTAAAAGTCAATAAAAGATGATTGAAAAGAAGCAGGAAAAAAAAGATAATAATAAATATTATAATTCTTTTCTGACAAATTAATAAAATAAGGTGTCCAACTAAGATGACAATTCATAATATTTATCAAATTGAAGGTAGAAATAAATAATGGCATATATCTTAGATAATAGTCCAGATAGGAAAGTGATTACTTCCATCGAAAAGTTAATAGCTAAGTCTAAAGAAGCAGATTTCGCAGTAGGATATTTCTTTTTAAGTGGTTGGAATCTTATCAAAGATAAATTACCCCATGATATGAAGAAAGGCTTTTTTAAAATATTAATTGGAAGAGAATTAGATTTTCCAACTTATAAAGAAATTTCTACAGGGTATAGATTAAGAATAAAAACTAAATTACTTGAGGATCTGAGTAAACCTCTAAGTGATGAAAATATGGAAAATTTAACTGAATTATATCAATTAATAAAAGAGGGCTTCGCTGACTTTAAGATCTTTACAGAGGGCAGATTACATTCAAAACTTTATCTTTTTGTCAATGATCCCCTTCAATTAGAAGATTCAGAAGAATTTACGCCAGGAGCCGCAATCATAGGATCATCAAACTTTACACGTTCTGGAACTGGAACAAGTAAGGAATTGAATACACGATTTACTGATCGAGATCAAGTAATTTATTTATATAAGTGGTTCCATGACCTCTGGGAGCATCATTCTGATGATTTTAAAGATGATCTTATTGACATCATCAAATATTCCAATGCTTTAAGCCCAAGAAAGAAAAATCCTTTTGGTATATATGTACCTCCCAAAACTCTATTTAAATATTTATCTTGGATTTGGCTAAAAGGACGTATTGAACCAATTGAAAAGGAAGATATTTTAGCTCAATTTCAATTAGTTGGTGTTCTTAATGCTATTGAAATCATCTCTGAATTTAATGGTTGTATAGTTGCGGATAGCGTAGGTCTAGGAAAAAGTTTTATTGGAGCGGCCTTAATTGAGGAATATATTACAGGGAATTTACTAGAATGGGATCCTAATAATTATAGAATTAATAAACCTCGAAAAGCCCTTTTAATTCTACCTCCTGCTTTGATTAAGCAATGGCGATATCTATTATTTAAGAGTGGAGATTTTTTTTCAAAAACTAATAATGTAAAACTTGAATCTGAAAAAAAAATCATAAGATATCAAATAATTGGGGATAATTATGCTGGAGAAGTTCATTTTTTATCTTTGGGAAAGTTTGGAATGATGAGTCCTGATAGTATTTATAATTCAGATCTTCATAAAGAATATGACTTAATTCTTATTGATGAAGCACATAAATTTCGTAATAGAGCAACCAATCGTTGGAATAATGCAAGAGCTTTAAGATTTAAAGAAAAGAATAACCAGAATAGTTTTAGAAATAAATTCATATTTTTGACAGCTACTCCTATTAATAATAATATCTGGGATGTCTACAATCTTATAAAAATCTTTTCTGATAATAATTTTACTAATTTCAAGCGAAGGAACATTCAACTTACAAAATTATTTACAGAATATAGAGATATTAAGATAAAGATGAAAGAGGATGATTCTCTAGAGAAGGATCTTGCTGTAAAGGCTCAGGAAATTAAAGATGACGTTTTTAGAAAGCTCATAATCCTAAGAACAAGAAAGTATATAATGGATAGTTTTGGAGAGAATGGAAAGATCAATATAAGAGGAGTTGAATATACCTTTAAAGATCCCATTCCTGATAAAATTACATACAATAGGACAGAAAAGAAATTTTTAAAGTATTATAAGTTTGTGGAATCATTAGATGAATTATTTGAAGATCTCGAATTTACATTCATAAAATTATATAGTTCGGGATATGTGGCTTTTAGCGAAGAAAAAGCAGTTGATGAAAGCTCAGAAGATAGTAAAATTATGATACCAATTGGAGGTATACTAAAATTTCTTCTTGTAAAACGGTTAGAAAGCAGTATTTTCGCTTTTGAGCAAACATTAACTAAACTACAGATTAAAAATAAATTGTTTTTGAAAAAATTAATAGTGTTTAAAAATGAAGTTGAAAATCTTATCTCTTCCGAATTCTTAGATAAACTAAAGAACTTTAGCTCAGATTGTATTAAGATTGCCAAGAAAGAAGATGCTATTAAGGATTTTGAAGAAGATGACGTAGATATAGAAGAGGGTTGGATTGATCCGAGATTAAGATTGATAATAAACTTGCTTACATATAATGATCTGGAGTCTGCACAAAAAATAAAAGGTTCTTGTAAAAAAGAATCAGATTTTTATGAATATTGTGATAAGACTGATGACTTGGATCTATTAATTTCAAATCTTAAAGTTGGTTTGAATGCTCTTAAGGAAGAATTAATTAGAGATAAGAAATTGATGACAGAAATTAAAACAAACATTGATGATATTAAGGTATTGGATCAATCAGGGAAGCCTCTCATAGTTGGAGAATATTCTGGGTATACTGGAAAAGTAAAAATATATATTTATGATGATCCTAAATTACAAGTATTAAAAGATTTAATTTATGATGATATTAATGAGAAAAAGTTTATAATTTTTACCCAATATAGAGATACCGCTTATTATATATATAAAAATTTACATGATTGGGCGAAAAAACAAAAAGAAACTTTGACTTATCTTTTTTCTAAAGAGGGTTTGAAGATCGAGATTTTAACTGGAGATCTAAACCAACATCAAAAGGAAAATATCATCGAACGTTTTGCACCTGTCGCGAATAATTCAAAAAAATATTTCAGAAGTAATATTGAGATTTTAATTTCTACGGATATTTTAAGTGAAGGGGTAAACTTACAGGATGCAGATGGAGTGATTAATTATGATCTTCCTTGGAATCCTATGAAGATCGTTCAGAGAGTAGGAAGAGTTAACCGGATTGGAAATGAAAGAGATGTATTTGTTAAGAATTTTAGCCCTGGAGTTGAATTAGATGCAATCATAGGAATAATAGAAAAACTTAGCAGTAAAATTAAGGATATTACCTATTTAGTCGGTAAAGAGTTTTATATTCTAGGGGAAGAGGAAGAAATCAAGCATGAAACATTTGAAAAAAAAATCAAGGACTTAGCTAGCGCTAAATTAAGTGAGTTAGAAAAGTTAAGTCAAACCGGAGATGCTAAATATTTAACAGATATTGTGCAGCAAGAAGAAATAGACAAATTTAGACTAATTAATTTTATTCAGACAGAACTCAAGTTAAAAAAACATGATTTTGATGAAATACTACAATACATTGATGATAAGAAGACTCTATACTCCCTGACAAATAGTAACACTTTATTTAGAGCATATGAACTTTATAGAGGGACAATAAAAACAAGTCAATACATTTTGACCTTAGAAGGTGAAAATGTTAAGGAAGTTACTTGTAATGTTTTCAAGGATTTATGGGATATTGAAGAATATGATGGTGATTTTAATATTAAAATAGTATATAATAAAATAAAAATTCTTGACCACTATTTTGAACGTGAAATAATGGATAAGTATAAGGGTATAATAGTTCAAAAAGGATTTCCCAAGAAACTTTTAGCTTTTCTACGGCAACAAAAACAACATAAGACTTTGGATGAGAAGGGTATTGATCGTAGTAAAATCGTTGCATTGGTGGATTATCTACCTTTGGTTGAAATGAGTACAAGGGATATTAGAGATTTTAAGAAATATTTGATTGAAAAAGGAGCCATAGATAAAAATGAGAATATTAAACCTCAGGGATTATCCATATTAATAGATGAGGCATATAATTTTCTTAATCCGGGCTCAGATACCAATAGGCGTCTTAATTATAAAATTCTTGGATGGGAGGGACCATAATGAAGCAAATAACTTATGAGGATATATTCAAAAAACTTGAAAAGGAATTTCAAAAAGTTAATAATTATGAGTACATCATCTCAGAAGATGATTCAACTGGTCAAAAATATAAACTAAGATTATCCTTTACTAATTCTCTCAAAGATAGTATCAATGATACACGAAATCAAATTCTTAATGATTTTGAAGAAACTGAAAAACAAATTCTCTTATTTGGTATAATTTTTGATGATTTAAATGTTGTATTCATTAGACAAAGACCTTTTACGTTAAAAATTGATGTTCAAATATTAAAAAAGACTATATCTAAAATATCCCCCGCTTTTATGAAGAAATTTAAAATATTATTTAAAAATTTTGGAGATTTTGATTCATGGCACGATTTATTTGATAGAAGTGATATTATTGAAGAATTTTATCAATTATATAATAATGCTCGAAAGGCTTTAATCAAGAATATTCGTGGAATTTCTTCTGATATTGAAAAAAAAGAATTTGGGGAAGATCTTCTTATGCAATTATTAATTATTTGGTACCTTCAAGAAAAAGGATTTCTTGATAATAACACAAATTATTGCATTGATTTGTTTAAAAAATATAAAGATTTAGGATATGAATCTTTTTATTCTTGCTTAAAAGATCTATTTGAAAAAATGATGGGAGAGGCAACAAGTGGATTATATCATGAATCTGATATATTTGGTAAAGTGGTCGTGACAGGTCCTGCTCCCTTTATTAATGGAGATTTTGAAAATATTCTTATTCCTGATAATATTTTTTATAGGAAAGATTTAGTGGAAGATCTGAAAATAATTGAACCTAAAAAAATACCTCATGTACCGATTTTAAATCTATTTGAAAGTAGAGATTGGACAGAAGGTAATATAGATGAATTCGTTTTAGGAGCAATATATGAAAAAATAATGTCAATTGAATTAAGAAAAGAAACTGGTTCATTTTATACTCCAGAGGAAGTTACATCATATATCTGTGAGAGGGTTATTCTAGAGTATCTTAAAGAAAATCTATTTTCTCTAAAAAATGAAGATATAAGAGCCCTTATCGCTAATGCTTCTGAGAAAGACATTCTAAACATATTTAATTTTTTAAAGAAGTTAAAAATATTGGATTTGGCAGTTGGATCAGCTCATTTTCTTGAAAGTGCAATGGAGGTGTTACTGAAACTATATGAAAATGTGATAGAAAGAGCCAAAAAATTGGGATATGCAGGAGGTTTATTTATTATTGCTTCAAATGATAAAGGTTTAACGGAAATAAACTTAATGGAAGATTTTGAAAAAGAACAATTAAGATTATATTTGAAATTTTTTATAATTTTATCAAGAAATATATATGGGGTAGACCTAAATCCAAGAGCTCTAAAAGTTGCTAGAGCAAGACTTTTTATGTCATTAGCAAAGCATTTTGATGCTAATAATGAGACTTTTATCAGATTTCCTAATGTACATTTTAATTTAAGACAAGGAAATTCTTTAATTGGAACACTCCGAATATTATCTGAAGAAGAAGATGTTCAAAGTAGTTTATTCGACTTTCTTGATACTGATAAAACAGAAGAGATCTTGACATCTATTAGGTTAGTCTCTGAATTTAAATCTCATCTTTCCGATACTGCTAGTATTCTTAAATTAAAAGGAGATATCACTAAAGAAATACTTAGTTTAAATGAATCCCTTAAAAAAAAAAGGATCAATAATCTTGAATTTAAGAGGTTACTAATAACTAAACAAAAATTAATACGGATTCTCATAGCTTCACTTAATTCATATAATCTCATACCTTTAAACGCACTTATCAACAAAATAACTGATCTTTTTAAAGCTAAAATCGACACTATTTTTGCAGAAAAAAGTATGTTATCAATAGAAAAAATAAAAAAAGTGAATACTTTTCACTGGATACTTGAATTTCCTGAAGTGTTTTTAGAGCAACAAGGATTTGACATTGTGGTTGGAAATCCTCCATATGGTCAAAATTCAATTAATAACAACGATAGGGATATATTGCAAAAAACATGGAATCCCGTATCTATGAATAAAAAAAGTAAAGGAGGATCCTATAACACTTCTGCTATTTTTATTGAAAGAAGTTATTATTTATTGAAAGAAAAAGGAATTCTTGGATTCATAGTGAATAATTCTATTGCTAGAGTTGAAGAATTCAATCTCATCCGTCAATTTTTGCTTGATAAAACAATTCTTTTTGAAATAATAGATGAGGCAAAAATATTCAAAGAATCAGGTGTGACATTAGAAATGATTAGTATTTTCTATAAAAAAGAAGAAAAAGATCAATATCAAATAAAAATTAAAAGTAAAAGGTTTAAAGATTTTAAACCAAATGAAATTTCTAATTTAATTTTTAAAAAATATAATCGTTTTTTACTCTATTGTGATGATTTATTTTTTTTGATTTATGATAAATCCAAGATTAATGTTTTACATGGTAAAAGAGGTAAAGATGCACCTCGAAAGGTAAAGAGTGAGAAATTTTCCATCCCATATTTTTTTAGTGGAAAAACTGTTAAGAAATATCGCCCAGATATAAATTTTATTAATTATACGACACCAGAACTTTTAAATATAGATTCATGGAGAAAGGAATATGATTCCAATTTGTTAATAACGACTAAAGTAAATGATAAATACAGAGTCTATATAAAACCTAGAAACACTCTAGTTGGAAATAATGTAATAAAATTATCATTAGAAGATGAATTTCAGATTGATAATTATGCTTTAATGGCAATCTTAAATTCAAATCTAATGGATTATATTGTAAAAAAATACATCATTAATTATTCAGAATTAACTGTTGCTTTTTATGATTCAATTACATTATTTACCCCATTAAAATCAGTGAATAAAAACCAAGAAAAAATCTTTAGTTATTTAGCAAAATATATGATTGTACTAAAAACTGAAGAAGAATCTGTAATGTCTATATTCTTTACAAGACTTATTGACGCTCTTGTTTTTGAATTATATCTCCCCAACTTATTATTAAAAAATGAAGTTCAGAATAACCTTTTTGAGAATATTGAGCCTTATATAAATACAATTGAATTTAATTCTTGGTTAAATTCTTTTTGGAATGTTGTAAATAATGGAGAATCTCAAAATAATTCCATAAATAAAAAAATTTCTATTATTGAAAATTCCTATGAAAAGTTATCAAAATTTGAAGAAAATATTAAATCAATTGAAAATGTCTCAGAAAGAACATTAGTAGAGTTTGAACCTATGGATTAAAAATCATTTAATTAGTAAATAAATAATTGATATCAATACTTAATATTATAGTTAAATAATTTTTTGATATATCGAATTAATGATTTATTAATCTGATAAATTAGGGAAGGAAATATTCATTTTAATAATTAAAAATATACTACTATTTCATCAATTCCTCTCTCTTATTGTCTGTTAATTGTCGACCTCGTTCTTTTTTTTCTTCATAAGATAACTTAAAGTCCTCAATTTCTTTTTTTAATATTGAATTTATCATTCTTTTTTCCTCTGATAAATCAAATTTACCCTGATCTTGTATTCTAGTGATTTTTATTTCATTTATTTCTCTTTTCTTTTTCATTGTCTACGCTCTATTTTTTTTCACTAAATATACTTATTAAAGAGTATTTTTTAATAATGAATCTATTATTGATTTCCCGCGATCGGAAGCATCTCGCCCATCTCTGCCTTGCTTTGTATATATATTAAAATCTTGATACGAGAAACCAATTAATATGTGAATATTGTCTAATAATAGCTGATCTTGAGAGATATGGGGAGTATTGTGTACTTTAATTAGAAAAGTCTTCATTTTCTCACTAATTTCCACCTTAGAAGAACTTTCTGATAAGAGAATATTAAGCAGTTCTTGATAAATTGACTTATCATTCCAGGTGTTTTCATTATTTATAATAATCCCCTCTGAAATTGAAATAGCATCTTTTAATTGAATTTCCTATTAAGTTTGAATGAATGTTTAAAAATCCCTTGTCTATCAAATATAACAATGCCCGATAAATCACCAGCTCATCATACCTCTTTTTAAACTGCCTTATAATCCTTTTGATTAAGAGTTTTTCAGTTATACAATATGGAAGGTTTTTAGAGAACTCTAAAATTTCTTGTTTCACTAAATTATTAAAGTTTTTATCGTAAAATCGAGCAATTTTCACACCATTAAATTCAGAGCAGAGAAGATCAAAGGAAGGGATTTCCGTAGTATTCTGATTCATGATATCATAATGGGTAAATCCATCTTGAAACCGCCAATTTCGGTACCGCTTCTTAGTGGCAGGTGAGAAATTCAGAGCAAATATATCCAAGGCATCTAAAGGAATACTAATACGGCTTTTTACTTTATTAATGTAATAAACTCTCCCGCCATACATCCTATGAAGGAATTTCTCTATGGGCGAGACTTTTACATTCTTTATTGTCTTCGCATGGCGAGTTGAACCAATAGCAGAACCATGAGAATCGAGTATCCACAATACATATATATCTTGTTTGTTGTAATCATTGGTACGTTGAATTAGAGATTGAATAGAGGTAGGAGATCTCTGAATCTCAACAGCAATATTATTCTCTGAAGTTAAGGTGAGAAATAGATCAGCTCTTCTTTGACCTATATTCTTTTCAGTTCTACAATATGAGATATTTGGTAAATTATGAATGAATGATGCTTTTAGGGATTGTTTTAAGATATAATGCTCTTTTGACTCATTTGATTTGCTTAGAATTTGGAATCCCCTCTTTTAGTTTATGATATATTTCCAAAATATCTTTAGTAATCTCCAAGTTTTTATCAATGATATGAGGGCAATAGGTTTCAATAATTGAAAATGTATTTTCTATAACTCCTATTAATCTATCGTGAAGAGTAATTAATTCCTTCAGACTTCTATTACAAATTTGCTGAATTTTCTCGGCATATGAATTTTTATTGATATTGTAGCGTTTACACATCATATCAATTAAATCAAGCGTCTTCTCATCAATAATAATTTTACATATCATATTTAACCATTTCATATAATATTATGAAAATTCATAATTCGAGATATTTAATTTAATAAATAGTAATCTTCATATTTAAATATTATACTTTTTCATAAGACGTATTCTCGTTTATCATAGTATTAGGAATTATTGAGAAGAAACAGAGAGTATTTAAATCATTAAAATTATATATTTTTTGAGAACGATTTATAAAATATGCGATTGTATGAAAAATGAAGATTGAAAAATTAGTCAAATACATCGATATTCTGCTGTTCCTCTCGGAAAATGATAAAATAGAGTTAAGGGTAATTTCAGAGAAATTTAAGTTGAGTTATCAAACGATTCACAGCCTTATCGAGAAATGGAAAGAAGAGGGATATGTTGAAAGAAAGAGAAAAGAAGTTTTGCTTCTTGGTGGCGATAAATACGAGTATACTATTACAGATAAAGGAAAGAAGGTAATTAAAGATCTTAAAGAGAAAATAAGTAAAAATTAAAATATAATAACAGGGTATATAAATGGGATTTCTTGTCTTTATTAGTTATGCCACAAAAGATGCTAAATTCTTCAAAATAGGAAAAATTGCTGAAAAAATTACTCAGTACCCTGAAATTGAAGATGCCTTATATTGGCAAGAAGATGCTGATGGGAGCATTATTACATATATGAATGAAAATGTTCCAAAATGCGATATTTTTATTTTATTTTGTTCAAAAAATACTATAAAATCAAGACCAATAAAGATTGAATGGGAGACTGCCCAGATTCATGATAAAGAGATCATACCCATTTTTACAGATATAGTATATGTTCCCCCATTACTTAGGCGATTGAGGGGAATTCAATTTAATATCGATGATATCGATGATAACATCATAAAGATATATGAATTGATCAAAAAAAAATTAACAAAAAGTCAGATTCCAAAAAAGGTAAAGCCAACTGAACCAGAATCAGGATTAATTTCTTTTAGAGGCGGGAAAATCTCTAGAGATGAAGTAGAATTTCTTATGGATTTGGAGGAACATTTAAATCGAAGATTCTCTTTAGTAGAACAGATATCTTCCGGTACCAAAATGGGTTTTAAAATAGAAAATAATAAAGTAATAGGAATTGGACTATATGATTGTGAGCTGTCGTCACTTCCAGAATCTATAAGAAATTTTAAATCATTAAAAGAATTAAATATTAGCTTTAATCAGTTAACCAAATTACCTAAATTTATTTATGAACTTAGTTCTCTTAATATTTTATATGCAAATAATAATAGTATTAAGACCATTTCAAAAAAGATAAAAAATTTACAATCTCTCATAACTCTTACACTAGACTATAATAACTTGGAATCAATTCCAGAAGAGATAAATAACTTAAAGAATTTAGAAATTTTAAGCACTTCTGGTAATCCGTTTGAAATACAAGCCTCTAAGACGAGTGAACCTGAAATAACTAACGAAATTAAAATTCAAGAACTTTATGAGCCTACGTTAAGGCAGAGGTTTAGAATACCCGAAAGACCAATGTTAAAAATCATGGCTGCAGGAGAAGGAGGAGTTGGAAGAACGACATTATTATACCGTTATGTTGAAGAGAGGTTTTTCCCAAATACAAAAATGACTCTTGGTATACAATTTTTCACAAAAAATATAGAATTTCATGATACTCAATATGAAGTTTATTTTTGGGATCTGGCAGGACAAGAACGTTGGAGACCTTTTCAATATGATTTTATTTCAGGAGCAGATGGAGCAATTTTCAATATTGATCTGACTCGTCCTGCTACGTTAAATAATATTGAGAAATGGATAAATCTCTTAAGACTTGAAAATCCCAACTTACCTATTTTATTATTAGGTTTAAAAATCGATTTAATAGATCAGGTCTGTGTTGATGATGAGGAAATTGATGAGTATAGAGATAAATTTACATTTATAGATTATCTAAAAGTCTCTTGTAAAACAGGGGAAAATGTAGAAGAAGCATTTGATACTTTATATGATTATATTCTTATACATAGGGAAATGTAATTTTAATTGATAATAAAAAATCTTTCATAGTGTCTTATTAAACAACCTAAATAACGAAATGTTTTTAAGACAAATTTATGATGAATGTTATACAAAAATCAAAAATAATTAAATTTCAGCTATAGACTAAAGTATAGTTTCAATTAAAAAGAAGGTTGATAAATATGAAAAAAAAGATATATTTACCTATAATAGCAATTTTAATATTTCTTATCGGAATACTCCCAAGAATTCCATTAACAAGTGCCCTTACAAATGAAGATATCGCAACTAAAGATACTTATGTTGATACAGGAAATCCAACTTCTAATTATGGTGGAGTAGATATTTTACAAGCAGGATTTAATATTTTAAGCGATATTAAAGAAGCTTATTTTTATTTCGAATTTTCAAATAGACCTAATAACTTCACTAAGGCAGAAATTTCGCTAGATTTCTGGGGTGTTCTCCAAACAATGAACTTTACTGTCTGCCTAATCGAAGAAAACTGGAATGAGTATTCAGTAACATGGATAGACAAGCCAGACAAAGGAGCTGTAATTGATAATCTTTTAGTAATTTCTAATGATATTTATAAGTTAGATGTTACATCACTAATTGAGGGAAGAACCTTCCTTTCAATATGTGTGTATATTGATGTAGAGAATTACATTGAGGATTATGCTTATATCAATTCCAGAGAGGGATATTTCTGGGAAGAAGATGCACCACAATTGATATGGACTTATAGTATCATTGATAATCTAAGGATTTATGGATATGATATGTTAATTCTTATGGGCTCTATTGTAGGTATTTCGGTAATTTCCATTAAAAAAAGAAAAATTTAAATGAGCTTTTAATATCTGTTTTAAGGGAGTCTCATATAATATTAGGTATACTTCAATAATCAGATAAAAGAGAGTAAATTTAGGTAACAATTCCATATTTGGTTAAGAATAGAACTTGAGTTCATTCTCAAATTGAGTAGTAAGATATATAAATATAATTGTCTATATTAGATTAAGTTGGATCTTTAATTAATATCCATTGCATTGGAGATTACATTGTTGGATTAGTATTATTAGATATATGGTTTGGATAATAAGGATTTTATTCCCATGGATAAAATATCAATTGAAGATATACCAAATTTACCCAATGACTCCTTATTAACTAAATATTCTTTTTCTATTAGATAAATATTAATGATATTTCAAGAAGATTCAATCTCTTTATCAACCAATTTTATTATTTCTTCAAGTCTCTGAGCTTCAGGAGTATTTTTTAACCCAATATCATACATAATATCCAGAGAATATCCAAAATATTTTATTGCTTTTTCTTTTTTCCCTATCTTATGATAAAGACCACCAATATTACGGAAAATATTAAACTTTAGTTCTTTACTATCTAATTGAAATGATAGTCTTAAAGCCTCCCTAAGATATCTTAAAGCTTTTTTATTTTTTCCTACCTCTAAATAAGTTAAACCTAGAGAATTTAATACCCGAGCTTTTTTATATGGCTTGTTTAATTCATTAGATAGTTTTAAAGCTTCCTCTAAAAATTTTTCACATTCATTAAATTTCTTTAAGTACATATAAGTACCTCCAATATTAATCATAAGTGTAATTCTTTCATAGGGGGCCCCTAATTCTTCTTGAATCCGTAAAGAATCATGAAAATATACTAAAGCTAATTTATACTCTTTTTGACGACGATATAAAAGTCCTATATTATTTAATATAAAGGCTTTATCTTCTCTATCTCCAATTTTTTCACTAAGTTCCAAAGCTTCATTATATATAGGTAAAGCATTTTCAAAATTTCCAATTTCTGCATAAAGCCCACCGATATTTCCTAAATACGTACAGACTGCTTTATTATTCCCTATTTGCTTAGCTATGCTCAGAGCAATCCGATATTCTTCTAAACTTTTTTCATAGTCAGATTGTTTTTCATAAATTATTCCAAAATTATTATGAATTGTTCTTTTGAGATCAAGATCATCGCTGTTAATTAGATTATTAAGAATTTCATTTCCAATCCTAAAAGCATCACTAAATAGATTAAAATCAAAATATATCTTATGTGCTATATATAGTTTAGATAAAAAATTAGGTGGCTTGATATTTCTTTCCATCCAATCCTTAAAATCAATTTTCCTTGAATTAATATTAATATCTGGAGTGATTTTAATTATTTTTCTAATTAAATTATTTGTATTTGTATTTAATAAATAGATCTTATCTACCTTAGTTGACTGCTTTATGTTTCTTAAAATTTCATATATTTCTTCAGCATTATTATTATTTAATTCCGAATCTTTATCAATTTCTATAGCATTGTAATGATTTTCTGTATTTATGTGGTTTATCCATATAATGCTTTTAATATCTGATAGACTTTCTAATGTAGGTATGATATCAAATACATCACTTCCAGAATATCCCAATATGACCAAATTCCGATATTTAGTAATATTTTTAACTAAATCAATTTTAAAGGGTTCTATTTGAAATATACTTTTTCCTTCTTTATTTTTTCCAAAAGCACTAATGGTTGTAATTAGTGAGTCTTTAGTAGGTTCACCAGTGATGATATTTTTTGTTGATCCATGCAATTTAAAGACAAACTTATGCTTTTTCTTATCAAAATCATCTGGATTTTTGTAGATTTGAAAATCTTTTTTACTTATTACTGGACAGATCTCCTCTTTAGGAATATTTAGATTTAGAAGGGCATATTCAATTAGAAAATCAAAATTTGTTGTCATTACATAATTATCCTTTCTTATTATATCTGCTATGTAATAGTGTTGAATGTTTGGAGATTTTATCTCCTCAAAAAAATTATATACTTCAAGCCTTTTATCAATACAGAATTGATATATTTCTAATAAAGATTCAAATCTAATATTAAGTAATCTTATTTTCTCTACTTCTTCATCTGGACATATGTAATTAATAATAGTTTCCTTAAGAGTATTTCCAGTTGGTATACAAGATGGAACGTTAGTTGAGCATCCCGCACCAATTAATAAAATTAATTCTTTTTCTCCTTCTAATATTTCAATAATACTATCAAATATTTTTGCTTTCATAATACTTCACTTCTTTCAATTGATTTAATCTTACTATACATTTATTAATATGCTCTACTGCAGAGGTGTTAGATTTATAGACTCTTTTACAATAAGGACACATACATTCTCCATCATGGTTTTGCTTTATTAAAAATCTATTTACTTTATCATTTCTAGTCTTAAGAACTTTATAATTGAATTTTTTTTGAGAAAGACATAATTTTTTTACTGCAATCGTCTTTTTAAAATAATATCTATCATATGATGATAAAAGGACCTCCTTTTCTGCGTTATAAATTATTTTATTATTAAATCTGAATATGACATCTTCATTATCAATGTATATTCTTTGAAGATATGTGAGAATCGGTATTCCAATTGGTTTAAATAATACTAATATAATCTTTGGACTTATGGGAAAAATTAACCATTTGATCGTTTTTGGAAATTTTACTTCATATATATAGAAATCTCTAAAATAAATATGTAAGTTATGTAGAATCGGATTATCTGCAGTATAAAAAGGAATATTTGTTTTATTTATATAAATCATCCAATAATAATCTTCTAATATTTTAGGAAAGTTACCTAATAATCTAATATGTCTACTCTGTAAATTTCTAACATCAGGTGTTTTTATTGGTAATAATGCTTTATCATTTAGTTTACCAAACTTATAATCAAGAGAATTTAAAAAAATAGTATTATCTAAGCTTTTTACAAATTTATTTATTTCAATTGTATTTTGCACATACCTCCGAGTCCTTATTAATAATACTAATATATATCTATTAATTTCTTCTTTTTGTCTTAAAGTTAATTGATAAAATGAGTTATTTTTTACAATAGAGGTGAGAGCATTATTCAAAATATGATTTTCAACCCTCACATTTAAAAAATTCTCAATTTTGTATGAATAATGATTCCTTTCGACACATACTTCACCAATATTCTTTTTAATAGGTTTACCGCCTAATATTTTATCAAAACAATAAATCCTTTTTTCTCTTGAGGGTATATTTCTCTTAATTTTTCTAACATTTATAGGAACAGATCCAAAATGTTTAATCGCTACAACTGAATTGATATGACAATTATTAACAATCATATTATTACTCATTGGAGATTATATTTCTTCTTTCTCTAATAATATAAAAATTATTTCCCTTAATATATATTTCTGTTGTTGTATTAATATTATCTATTTATTCCATTAATATTATTAAGATAATAAATAAAATATTACCTCTCTTCAAAGATATGTCAACACTCAAAATCTTTATAAATTGTTAAATAAGACGATTTACGCTTATTTACATAGCTTATATGAAATCATCATAAATTAATAATAAGAGTCATAACATTTTCTATATTAAATTATAATATTACTAAACTAAGTACAAAGTGTAATTTTAAAATCTCTCAATTTACCAAATCATAAAAAAACACATAAAAAATTGAATAATATAGTTATAGAATGTCTCAATAATCGAAAAAATCATTTCTATCATCCATTAAGAAATTTCTAAAATCAGAGAGATCAGGCATTTGATGATCCTGACTGCATTCATATCCGCGCATTAATTCTCGGATAATTTCTTTTAATATCCCATATTGTCCAGTTCCATTTCTTATTTGATTAATTTTAATAGTTAATACAATGGGTGAGAAAGAGTTATATTGATAACTTTTTAAGGTCTTTATTTCTCCTGGGAGCGAGTAATACCAATTATTGATTTGATTTATTTTAAAACGTATTTCTATATTTCGAGAATAATTCATTTTTAAATTAAAAAATCTATAACTGAGATTAAGAAGTCCTAAAATATAAGCAGACATATAAGAGATCTGCAATCTTTTTTCAAAATTTTTATCAATATTTATATGCATGTTATATAGTATGATACCTTCTTTTGAAATTCTTATACTACTCCCCATAGAAAAAATACGTGAAATATCATACAATCTATGGTTATCGATTCGAAGATTATCATAAATTGACATTGTGTCATATGTATAATCAGGAGCGGGAATGAGATTTTGTTGTTCGTTAAAAAAAATCTTTAGATCTTCTAATTTGGATATATTAAATAAATTATTTTGAGGGAAAATAGCTATTTTCATATCAAATTGATTTTTTCTTTGTTGATTTTTAAATATTAGATGTTCAAATTCATCCAATCTTTTCTTTAATATACTCTCAATTGTGTTATTATCAACATATTTATCTGAATGTATCTTATTATTCTCTTTCCAATTTTTATCTAATGAGATTTGAAATATTTCAGAGAAGTCTCCTTGATTTTTTTCATTATCAGGAAAAATTTTAAAAGGGGGTAAAGTTGATCTTCCTATTATATTAGAATATTTCAGTTCATATTGCTTTTTCCCATTGAAATAAGAATCTCTAATTGAATGTTTTTTCCCTAACATTTTATAGAATCCTTTAGAAAACGTAATAGCACAATCATCATTTATCTTTGTTGTTGTACCAATTGTAAATTCTATAAACTTTGACGCTTCTTTAGCGATATTTATTGATTCACATACATTAAAGATAATAATTTTAATATATTCTTTTCCTTTTCTAAGAGTTTCTATTAATTCTTCTTTTAAATCCATTTTTGTATTGATTAAGTGTTCATCCTGATCAAAAAGAGGTCCAGTATTAAAAGTTCCATGTCCTGAGAATTGAAGTATTTCAGGTTTATATTCAGAAATTTTTTCAAATATTTCATTTCTTTTCGTAGCAGGAGCATCTATGAAATCAAATAAGGAATGTTTTAGAATATTTCTAATCATCTTTATTTCTTTTCCTATTCTTGATTCTTTTAATCCTTTGTAATTAGAACCAATCAAAAGAATTTTAATCCTTTTTTTTTCCTCTTTAAGCATTATATATATTTTACAAAATCTAATATTTATATTTTAGAAATTCCAATTTATAAACTTAAAAGTCAAAAAAGACTAATATAAATAGAAAAACTGATTTCAGGGATAACGCAATAATTCGAATATAAGCAGGAAGGGTATGAAAATCTATGGAAGGCAATAAACGGAATCAAAAGACTTCTGAGTAAGGTAAATCCATTAATTATTTTAACCTCTCCATAAAATAAATTCTCTGATTTTAAACCAGAAGGGGGTCAAATTATCACTCATTTTGGAAATGTACTGGTGTGTATCGAAAATACAGAAAGAATGGTGAAATACAGGCTTGTTCAACATCCCTCAATGGCAGATCAGACCTTAACGCAAATGATATCGTATATATCAAAGAGGAAAAAGTCTAAATCTATTAAAAATGAGAAAATCGATAAATGGTTATAGAAAGGAAAAATAAGTACAAGATAAGAAAAAGTCTTGCCCCATCTTATCATTAAGATCTTTTTCTTCTTCTTAAGAAAGATACTAAAAAGAATATTATGAAGTGAAAATACTTACTTATTTTAAAATGATTGTCCATCTGGGAGAAGCACTGTTTTAATACCTATTAATTCAGATATATATTTTTCCTTTAAAATATTAAATGATTTCTCTTCTGTAACAAACATATATTTATATTTAGCATTATTACTTTGCAATTTTTTAAAGTCTGCTCGGAAAAATTCTCTCTGTTTTGATCCAAAATCGTCTTTTCCATAAGGATGAATTGTTTTTATTTCTGCAATACATCGTTCATTTTCAATTGTTGTCTCATCTATATCTAGTCCTTTAGCACCTTGAGCTTTTATACTCATATCTATATCATTAGAGATGTTATGATTTTTTAGTAAATATTGTTTTGCCATTAGACATGCAACAAAGCTTAGATCATTATTGAAATTTCCCAAAATATTCTTGAATTCTTTTAAATATTTGTATTGCTTATGCAAATGCCCATAGATGTTATATTCTGCGTTATTTAGAAGATTTTTAAGTGTTACATATTTTTTTTTTAATTCACTTAGATTTTGTAACTCTCTATCTGTTAATTCTATTATAGAAGTACCTCGTCTATTTTCATTATTATTCATAATATAACAATATTAGAACCTATATTTAAATATAAAATCTCTTAAAAAAGAAAGAGATTTTCTATCTCAACTATTGTCATTTTAGATGGTATACAAAGGTTCTCTGCAATCCTCTCCGTATTTTCAAGAAAATTAAATAATATCAATGATAATTATCAAAAGATTGATTTATAATATAACATTTTTAAGGATGAGTTTATTTATGAAGATGAAATTGGAGAATTAGATGACACATGGATTAATTTAAAAGATACCTATGATTCCAATGGATATAATTATAAGTTGAGGCAATTGTTTAAACAGAAAATTAAATCGATTTGTAATAAAATGAATTATGAAGAACAAGAATTAATTAATTATCGAATCGATAGGATATTTAAATTACCATATATTTATAATGACATAGATTTTTTCTCAAGTATTCCCTCATATCACCCAGAGATTATTCTGTTATATAATATTAAAGATATTATTTTCTTCTATGAAACCGCTTCAAATCATGAGAACATCACCCAATCATGATGAATTGATTGAACTATTTAAAAAAGAGGAAAATCTACGGTTAAAAGAACGTTATCAAGCTCTTTATTTACTCTGTGAAGGTAATAATTGTACGGAAGTCGGAAAAATAATAAAACGATCAAGGAGGACAATACTTAATTGGCTCCATGCGTTTAATAAAGGGGGATTAGATGCGATTGTTCCAATTCTTCCTCCTGGACGAATTCCTAGTCTTACACAAGAGCAAAAAGCAAAATTACAGGATGATGTTTCTACTCACCCCCGCGAATTAGGCTATGAATTTAGTAATTGGGAAGCCAAGAGTGTTGCGTTTCACATAGACAAGAAATTTAACGTGGAATTAAGTACTCGACAAGCCAATAGATTGCTTCATGAATTAGGATTTACGCTCCAACGCCCAAGATACCGTTTTAAAAAAGCTGATCCGAAGCAAAAAGAAGAATTCATCCAACAATTCCAAAAAAAGTGGACTCTCTCAACCCATATGATGTAGTATTATTTCAAGACGAGGCAAGTGTTCAATTTTCTCCAACAATCACCCGAACCTGGTCTTTAAAAGGTCTGCAACCAGAAGTGTTCACATCAAGCAG